>DASTZC010000181.1 GCA_035764505.1 Candidatus Polarisedimenticolia bacterium | reverse complement strand
GGCCGGCAGGCCCGGCGTGAACGGATCAGTAATGGACGATCATCGGGAGAGCGGGCTGGAGGTCGCGGGTGATTCCCTGCTTGCCCGAGTCCAGGGTCGCTTCCAGGAGCCAGCGGCCCCCCACCTTGAACTGCATCAGCTTCTGCTTTTCGAGCCAGGCGGCGGCGGGCGGGAGGTCCCCGGCGCTCGGGGCGATCACGCGCACGGCGGTGAGGCGCCGCGCTCCATTGGGATGGAGGAACTTCGCCCCTTTCACCGGGTCTTTGGATAGCTCGTCGTTTTCCTTCTCATCGGTGCTCTGCACGTGCGAGGAGATCGACAGCGACACCGCCTTGGGCGTCTCCTTCGGCGTCATCACTTCGATGAAGGTCCCCGGGTCCATCCAGTCGGCGCTCACCTTCCAGGTGGGAAAGGGCAGCGTCAAGGCGGCCCCGGGGACCCGGTCGAAGACGATTCCAATGGGGGAATAGCCGGTCTCGCGCCAGCGTGACTTGAGCTTGAACTTTTCCGCCCCCGGCTTCCTCTCCGGGGCGACGCTCACCTCCGGATCGGGATACATCAGCTCCAGAAAGCCGTTGAGCAGCTCGACGGTCACCGAGGCGGTCCCCTGGCCTTCGTGCCGGTTCACCTCTGGCGCGATGCGGAAGCCGGCCTTCTCGAGCGCCTTGCGCTCGGGCGCTCCGGTGGTCACCACGATCCAGGCATGGGTCAGCTTGAGAGGGGCCGCCGGCGCGTCCGCGCCGGCGGGCAGCATGGCCAATAACGTGGCCGCGACAGGCACGAGCATCGATACTCTCCTTGGTATGAGGTCAATCGGACAGCCCGCGCCGGATCGACTCCAGCTGCTTGCGATGGATGCGCTGGTGCTCGGCGACGAAGCAGCGCCAGCCGTGCGAATCGACCGGTCCGAGCCAGGGGTGCGCGCAACGCGGCCCCGTCCCAGGCGGAACGGGCGCATCGGCCGGAGCCTCCTCGAGGAGGCGGATGAAATCGGATCGCACCTGCGCCGCCGGCAGCTTTCCCAGCGGCTTCACCTCTTCGACGCGCAGCTCTCGCTTCGGGAGCTTCCCTTCCCGCAGCAGCGCGATGATGCGGCGCACGCCGCCCCCCACGATGCACAAGTGCTCCACCGTCATCGCCGCCGACCAGTAGCGCGAGGAATCTTCGATTCCGGCGATACGGCGGATCAGAACAGGCTCCTTCAGACGGCCGGCCGGAAGCGAGTCCCAGATCTCCAGGATGCGCCTCCCTTCCTCCTCGAACATCCGGGTGGCGGCGGCCCAGTCGTGCCGCCGGCAGGAGATCGGAAACAGCACCCTGCGCACCACCAGCAGCTCCCACCAGGGGAGCCCCGCGCCCGGCGCCTCGAGGACGGGAGATCCGGACGAAACCGACAAGGTCATAGACGTGAGCTCCCCATGGATGGATGAGTCCGCTCCTCCTCGCCCTGCCAGCGCCCCGGAGCGAGACCCAGCCGCAGCATCAGGTTGCGGGCATCGGCCGGAGCGCGCAGCTTGACGTCGGTGTTGTCGAAGTAGCAGTAGACGTCCCGACCTTCCGGCCGGGGCGGCGCCGGAGGTGCCGCGCGCACCGCGCCGGCCGGCAGCACGGCGGGCTCCTCCCCGCGATGCCATGCCGCGATGCGCTCGGCCCAGCGGCCCAGCGCCGCCTTGCCGTAGCCGCTCCGGTAGATCTGGCGGTCGCCGTGCAGGCGCAGGTAGACGAAATCTGCGGTCACGTCGCGCGGCATCGGATGTTTTCGGGCGGTCTGGGCAATCACCAGGGCGACCCGGTGCTTGCGCAGCAGGGTGATGAAGCGCTCGTCCAGGAAGCTCTCGTGGCGGATCTCCATGGCATGTCGCAGGGGCCGGGGGCGATCGATCGACAGCCGGCTGCGCCCGAACATGCGAGGATGGCGCCGGCGCGCCAGCGCCAGGGCCGCCCCGGTGTCGTGCGGCAGCATCTCCAGGAAGGCCTCGAAGCGCTCCGGATCGAAGCGCAGATGGGGGGCGAACTGCCACAGAATCGGCCCCAGCTTCTCGTGCAGCGCCAAGATGCCGGACGCCAGGAAATTCGCCAGGGGCTGCTCCACCTCGCGCAGCTTGAGCATGTGGGTGATGAAGCGCGGCCCCTTGACGCTGAACACGAACCCGGGCGGGGTCTCGCGATGCCAGAGCTCCCAGCTTTCGGGACGCTGCAGCGAGTAGAACGAGCCGTTGATCTCCACGGTCGGAAAGATGCTCGCCAGGTAGCGCAGCTCCCATCGCTGCGGCAGATCGTGGGGATAGAAGACCCCGCGCCAGGGGGCATAGCGCCAGCCGGAGACGCCGATGCGGATGCGCGGGGCATCTTCTCCAGCCCCGCCGCGCCGCGTTTCCGGACGGGTCACTTCATCTCTTCGATGTCTCCCAGCTTCCATGATTTCTCGAATACCGCCGTGCCGGGACCGTACATCCGGAAGAAGGTGAACCAGGGCTTGCCCGGGGCGGTGTAGATCCAGTTGGCCTCCTTGCCGGGCGGCGGCTTCGGACCGAAGTAGACATCCAGCGATCCGTCGCCATTCCGCTGCGCCTTGTGATCGTAGGAATCGAGCGAGACTCGCGGCGATTCCCGGATGAACCCGGCGGTGGCCATGTCGTACACCGTAACCGCCCAGAATTGCTTCGCCGGAACATTGGCGGGCACCCGCAACCGGTAGGTCCGCTCTCCCCGGAAGGGCTCTCCGCCGGGGTCCCTGAACGACGCCAGGTAGAAAGTAGCGCGACCCAGCCGCCTGGGCGCGCCATAGCCGAGGAAGAAGGTCATGGCGCGCTCGTCGATCTCGAGGCGGTCGGGCAGGAGGTAGTTGAAGAAGGTCCGTGGACCCAGGGAGGCCGGGAGGATCCACTTCGATTTGGGCCACCAGGGATTGCCGGCGGCGGCGCGCTGCACGAAGCCGGCGTGCGCCTCGGCGATCGCCTTTCGAAGGACCTCGCGCTTGCCTCGATCGGGCTTGAAGGGTTTCCCCTTTTCGATCCCCAGCGTGCGCAGCTGGGCCATGGCCACGAAATCGCGGACCTGCACCGGCTCCTCGCTCACCATGCGGGTCAGGCTGTCGTAGAAAGTCTCGTCGTAGCGGGTGATTCCTTCGAAGAGCTTGCCGGTGATGTCGATGGCGCGCGTCGCGGGAGGGTCGGCCGCGCGCGCCAGCGGATAGACCCGCACCTTCCTGGACAGCGCGACGGCCTTGGCGACGTCCTCGTCCGAGGAGGTGGCCGGGATGGCGCGGAACAGGCCGTAGCCGTTGTAGGTCGGCGAGCGGACTGGATAATGATCCTTCGGCACTTCTCCCTTGAAGTCGGGAGGAATCAGCAGATACCTGCCGCCATTCCCTTTGTCGTCGCCTTCCGGCCCCACCTCGGCGAGCGGCGCCTGCCAGGCGTCCGACAGCGAGCCGAACAGTCCGGCGTCGATCGCGGCCGGGAAATCGAGGACGACCGGCCCGTCCTTCAGATTGAAGTTCAGGTAGACGTAGAGTGAAGAGGCGTTGGGCGTGGTGGTCTGGAACTTCCAGTCGGCGGGGCGGGTGAGGTAGAGGACGTCACCATATTTCGCGCCGGCATGGAAGAAGGCCTGTCGCATGGCGTCGAAGCTGACGAGGGGCATTCCCCAGACGGCCGCTTCGACCGCGCGGCGCTCCAGGGCGCGGCGGGCAAGCTCCGCGGAATCCGGCTCCTGGGCGATGGCGGCCGACGCCGTCAGGGCAAGGGCGAGCGACACGACGGATCTTCCCGTCATTCCGCGATCCTCCGATCGCTCCCCCCGCTGTGATCCGACCTCGGTTAATCCGCCTCCACCGGGCTCCAGGAGGCATCCGGATTGTAGCGCTCCATCGACTTGAAGGCCTGCGCAGTGCCGGATCCGAGGTCCTTTTCGTAGACCACTCCGTCATGGCTGACGATGAAGCTCTTGACGCCTGTCTTGCCGTAACTCGCGGGCGCGGCGGCCAGGGCGAAGCCGCCAATCATGGCGCCTTTCACGACGAAGTCCATCCGGCCCAGCGGCGCGGCCGGTCCCTGCCCCTTCAGCACCTTGAAGTAATAGCCGTGATAGGGCTGGGCGCGGCTCGTGTAGCCTTCCTCGATCACCCGCGCGATCGACTCGGCAACCGGCCCCTCCCATTTCCCATCCGCGGTCTTCCACGCCAGGCCGTCCTTCTTTCCGGGCGTGCTGATGATGCGCTGCGCATACTGGTTCACCTTGGAGCCGGAGTGCTTCGTCAGGGCGTACTCGTGCTGCGCCTCGACGTAGCCGTGGCACACCTCGATCGCGTCCAGCTCATTGCGGCCGATGCGACGGCGCAAGACCTCGATCCGCCCCGCCGGCACGTCGAACAGCCATCTGCCGTTGCGCTCGACGATCGGCATGGGAGCCGGCCAATCCTCTTCGCCTACGACGAGGGTCACCGTCTTCGGGTCCGCCAGAACGCGGAGGATCTCGTGCTTCTTGCGCGCCTGCTCCGCGAACGCCTTGCTCTGATGCTCGTCCTGCACCTTGTCGGCGGTGGTCACCAGGTCCATGCCGCCCTCCCCGAGAATCTTCTTGAAGGCGGTCAGATCGAAGCGCTCGGCGGCGTCGATGAGCGCGTCGGCGGCTTCTTCCGGGCTGGCGAAGGTCTGCTGTGCCGGCTGCGCGGCCTTGGCAGTTTGCGTGCTCTTCGTCGCGGGCGCGGTCTGGGTTGCGGACAGCGCCGCGCCGGTCATGCCGAGAATCAGAAGGACCGCCATCGTCATGCGGGTCATCGCCGGCCTCCCCCGCCGCGGCGGCCGCCCCCGCCTCCTGAGAACGAGCGCCCGCCCATGCTGGAAGCGCCCCGGCTGCTGCTCGACCGGGCGCTCGAGCCGCTGAAGCCGCTGGAGCCGCCGCCGAAGCCGCTGCCGCCGCGCGAGCTGCTCGAGGGAATGTCGCGGCTGCCAATCCGATCGCCGCCGCCTCCGCCGCCCGCACGATTTCCGGCACTGGGGCTTCCGCCGCCGGCCCGGTTCCCGGCGCTCGGGCTTCCGCCGCCTGCGCGGCTTCCGCCACCTACGTCGCGCGATCCGGCACTCGCACCGCCTCCGGCCCGGTTGGATGCCTGGGCCTGGCGCGAGCTCAGCGAATCACCGCGCGCCGAGCCGCCGTACTTGTTGGCGGTGGCACGGTCGGAATAGGGAGTGCCGCCGCGGTGCGACGGGTTGTGTGACCACTTCCCTCCCCCGCCGCCTCCTCCCGCGCGGTTGTTCGTGCCCGCCTTGTTGGTTCCCGCTCCTCCCCGATTTCCCGCGCCGCCGCGGTCGCCGGTGTTGATGTTGTTCCGATCGCCGGTATTGATGTTGTTACGGTTGAAGTTGTTGTCGACGTTGATGTCGATGTCGTTGCCGCCCCAGCCGCAGCCGCAGCACGATCCGCCCCAGACCGCCGCTCCCCACATGACGCCGAAGCTGAAGCTCACGAAAGCCGCGCCGGGCGGGTAGGGCGGGTAGTAGATCGGCGGATAGGGGTAGATGGGAGCACCGTAGACCACGGTCGGACTGTAGGAGGGGACGTAGACCACCTCGGGGTTGGCGGACTCGACGATGATGACCGTCTTGTCCTCGACCTTCTCGGTGCTGACCTTCTGCTTGTCGTCCGATTTGAGGGCCCCCTTTTCCTGGGCTTTCTTGCGCATGCGCTGGACGGCGTCCATCACGTCGCTCTGCTGAGCCAGGAAGGCGTTGCCCAGGTCGGTGGTCCACTGGATGTCGTCGCACAGGCGCTTGACCACGTCGGGGAAGGCGGCCATCGACTGGATGCTCGCATCCCAAGGCTGCTTCCCCACCGCGTCCACGAGAGCCTTGTCCTTCAGGTTCTTGTTTTTCTCCATCCATTGCTGGAGCTGCACCAGCTCGAGGGGATAGGTGGAGGCCACCAGAGTCTGGGCCAAAAGCGAGTCGGGATACAGCGCGATCGGAGCCACCAGCGATTCGAGCTGCTCTGGCGGCAAAGGCTTGGCGGCCTCCTCCGGCTTGGCGCCCGGCTGCGTTGCCGGGGCCTGCGCCTCCTTGCCGGCCGGCGGGGCAGCGGGAGCGTCCTTGGCGGGCGGAGGCGGCTTTTCCTCCCCCTGGGCCAGGACCAGGGTTTCGCCGGGCGGCAACAGCAGGGCCCAGCAGATTACCGCCAGAGCCGACCTGGCGGTCCGGGACTTGGTCCGTATCATCGTGCGTTCTCCTCGTAAGACGGTTTCCCCATACTTTATGACACCAGCGCTTCCACGTCTTGCGGCATCCTCCTCCTGGCTTCGGATTCATTCAGCGGGATTGCCGGAAGCCCCGGATTCCGCCGCAGGGCGAGGACGGTCAGAAGCACCATGACCGCTTGTGGCAGGCCGTTGGCCATGGCCAAAAGCCGGGAGTCGATCGTCCAGTCGGTCGGCCAGTAGACGTTGAGCGCCGCCCAGGAAGCCGCCGTCAAGGCGAGCACGCCTCCACTGGGAAGGCTCGTCGCCGCCAGCAGCGTGAGCAGCCAGAAAGCCGGGAAAGCCCCGTAAGCCTGAGGCAGGAAAGGGCTGCGCAGCGTCGCCAGGATGAGAATCGCCAACCAGACCTGCGGTTTGCGGTCTTCACGCGCCGGCCGGAGTCCGGCGACGATCGTCGCCCCGACGGCGATGAACGTGTAGACCCATCCCACCATCTTGGCCGCCGGAAACGACAGCCCCTTCGCGCCGAAGAGCCTCAGCTTGAAGACCAATCCGGGAATCGAGAGATTGATGGCCATCGCCGAGTCCCTGCGAAAAGCCGGAAACGCCTCGCCGCCGATGAGGCCCGGAAGGTGATCGAGAAAGGCGGCGTAAGGCTGCCAGCCGAGCAGCACGAGCGTCAGAAGGACGTAAGCTAACCCGAAGGCGGCCGTCCACGCCACCGCACGGAATCGCCGCCGGGCGAGGAGATAGACGACGAGGAGTCCGGGGAAGAGCTTGCTGGCGATCGCGAAGGCCAGCAAGGCGCCGCCGGCCGCCCAGGCCCGCCGCTCGAACAGGACCATGGCAAGCATCGAAATCGCGATCATCAGGACCTGGACGTTCCCCTTCTGCAGGGCGCTGATCGTGGGAAGGGCCACCCAAACCAGGGGGGAAAGGAGCAGGGCACGCCGGCCGGCCTCCGGCCCCATGCATTGGGCCGCCGCCCACAGGGCCAGAAGGAGCACCCCGCCGTTGAGGGCGAACCAGAGCGCGCGCAGCGAATCGAAGGAGGGGGCCAAAGAGAGCAGAGCGCGTGGCAGCAGCAGGAACGGGGGCGGATATTCATAGACGTCGACGTTGAAGATCCCCAATTTGCGGGGATTGCGCACCCCGGGCGCGACATCGTCGGGCAGCGAGTATAGGTAATCTTCGTAGATGTTCGAGACGTTCGGAGCGGCCTGCGCCGCGACGAAGTAGGCCGAAAGGCAGGAGTGCTCGACCTCCCATGCGCTCGAAGGGATCGACGAATAGGCGCTCTTCGTGGCGTCGATCATGAAAACGGCAAGGCTGCTGATCTGGACAAAGGCGGCCAGCGCGGCGACGGTCGCGGCGATGGTCACCCCGGAGGAGCGCCCCTTTCCCGAAAGAGCCGGAACCGGGTGGCGCAGCACCCAGAGCAGGACGAGGGCCGCCGCGCCCGCGGCGACCAGACAGGCAGCCCCGTTGGATCCGGTCAATCCGGCGCCCGCGGCGAACGCAAAGACGCCGGTCATGGCGGCCAGCGAGGCGATGAGAATGTTACGGGACATTTCTCGGCCCTTTGGTCTAGGGACGACGGGACCGGATTGGATCTCCGGAGGACCCCCGGGTCGCGGGATGGCGCGGCATCTTGCAGGCCCGGCCCCGGTCTCAGGCCAGGATACGGGCCGCCGCGAGAGCATAGATCAAGGTGTGGCTGAAGACCCGCTCGATCTCAACGACCTCGTCGGGGCCATGGGCGACCTCGAGCAGCCCCGGCCCGTAGGCGAAGGCCGGGATCCCCCGGCGGACATACCAGCGGGTCTCCAGCAGTCCAGGCGACATCTCGAAGTCTACCCGCCGGC
>DASTZC010000180.1 GCA_035764505.1 Candidatus Polarisedimenticolia bacterium | reverse complement strand
ACCTCCCGGTCCTTCTTTTCCTGATGGCGCTGAATCGCATCTGACCGGCGCCGTGAACGGACATCGGCCATGAAGATAGGCGTCAACCCGCCTTCGGATCCTTTTTCGGGCAAGAACCGCCAGCTGATCAGGCGTCTCCTCCTCCTGATCCTGGGCCTGGTGCTGTTCTCCTTCGCCTACGTTTTCTTTCTGCGCCACTGATCGTCATGCCCGCCCATCGCGCGTCGAATCCGCCGCCGGCGGAGACCTCCGCGCCGGCGATTCCCAATCACCGCCTGGCCATGCTCATCTTCCTGGCGGCCGAAGCGATGCTGTTCACCGGGCTGATCGGGGCGACGATGGTGCTGCGCGCCGGGTCGCCGATGTGGCCGCCCGCGGGACAGCCGCCGCTGCCGGTCTGGATGGGGGCGCTGAACCTGGTCCTGCTGGCGGGAGGCAGCGCCGGCATGCTGGGGGCGGTCCAAGGCGCCCGGGCCGCGAGCCACCGGCGCCTGATGAACGGGATCTTCCTGACGCTGGGCTGCGGCGCGGCCTTCCTGACGATGATGGGGATCGAGTGGACACGGCTCCTTGCCGCCGGATTGAAGACCACCTCCACCGGCGCCTATGGACCGCTGGTCTATACGCTGACCGGCTGCCATGCGCTGCACGCCCTGGCGGTGATGATATGGGTCGGCGTCCTGCTGATCCTGGCCTGGCGCGATCGCATCTCCCCGGCCCATCACGAGCCGGTGGAGATGGCGGCGATGTTCTGGCACTTCGTGGCCGTGGCCTGGCTTTTTCTCTTCGTGGTACTCTACCTGCTATGAAGCTCGCGTCCCGCACCGGATTCCGAAAGTCGCCCAAGTGGATCATTCTCCCCCTGGTACTGTCCATGGCGATGGCGGCGGGCGGCCCCGTGCTGGCGCAATGCGCCATGTGCGAGGGGAGCGCGGCAGCCGGAGCCGATGGGGGCGCCGCCTACAACAGCAGCACTCTGTTCATGCTCGTGGTCCCGTATCTCCTCCTCGGCGGCATCGGCGGCTACGTCGTCTGGAGCTTCCGGAGACCCAGGACCTCGCCTCCTCGCTCGGAAGACGAGCCGGAAGACCCCGCTGCACTCTGAACCCTGCCGGACGGCGCCGCGCTCGAGCCGCAACCCCATGCGCCGCATCCCCCTCGTCGCCGCCGCCTGCTTCGGAATCCTCGCTCCGGCACCCGACACCGGCGCGAAGACGGAATCCTCGATGGGGCGCTGGAAACGGCTGGAGCCCGGGCTCGAGATGGGAACCTTCCCGGCTCCCCGTCCCTCCGTAACGGGCGATTCCACCATCCGGATCCTGCGCATCGATCCCGAGCGCTTCGATCTGCGCCTGGCGAACGCCTCGGCCCCCGGGGAAGGGAAGCTCCTGACGGCCCGCCAGTGGTGCGAGCGGCAGAACCTGGTGGCGGCAATCAACGCCAGCATGTACCAGACCGACTACAAGACCAGCGTGAGCCTGATGCGCAGCGAGGGACACGTCAACAACCCGCGCGTGAGCAAGGACAACTCCATTCTCGCCTGGGGGCCGAAGAATCCCGATCTCCCGAAGGTCATGATGATCGACCGGCAAAAGGACGACTTCGAGCGCCTCAAGGATCTCTATCGCTCGCTGGTCCAGAACATCCGGGTCATCTCCTGGGATGGGATCAATGTCTGGCAGCAGCAGGCGCGGCGCTGGAGCAACGCGCTCGTCGGCGTCGACGACGAGGGGCGGCTGCTCTTCATCCATGTCCGCTCCCCTTATTCGGTGCACGACCTGGCCGAGATGCTGCTGGGCCTCCCGATCGGGATCGCCCGGGCGATGTACGTGGAGGGAGGGGCGCAGGCGCAGCTCTACGTCGGCAGCAAGCACGAATCCCTGGAGCTGACGGGGATCCCCGAGGGATTCGACGCCGACGATCAGGCGGCCCGCTCGGCCTGGCCGATTCCGAATGTCATCGGCATCATCCGGCGATCCGAGACGGAGCGGCGCGAAGCGGGGAAGTGATCCCGAGGAAATCCGCGGGACCGGAGCTATCGATGAAAGGCCACCAGCTGTCGGAGGATGACCGGAGCTTTCGGGAGAGCTTTGAAACGGCGCGCCTCGAGCCCGCCGCCTTCAGGCACCGCGAGCACCTGCGCCTGGCTTATGCCTATCTCGTCGAGAACGATCCCGAGGCGGCGGTGGAAAAGATGCGCGAGGCGCTGCTCGCGTTCCTGCGCATCCACGGCATCGACCCCTCGAAGTACCACGAGACGATGACGCGCGCCTGGATCCTGGCGGTACGCCACTTCATGGAAATCACTCCGCCCTGCGCCTCCGCCGACGCCTTCATCGACGCCAACCCGCGCATGCTCGACCCCAAGATCATGCTGACCCACTACTCCGCCGACCTGCTCTTCTCACCCCAGGCCCGTGAGAGATTCGTCGAGCCCGATCTCCAACGCATCCCGAACCACGAGCCGTAGCTGGTGGACATTGAACCCTGGTGAAGCCAGCCAAACTTCGGAGACGACCCAGCTTGTGGAAGCCTGACTTCCGGATGTATCTTCTCCGGGAACGCCAGCACAGGAAGCGTTCCGGTTGCCGCTCCTCATAATGAGGCATTCATCATGAGTCTACCCGTTGCGCCCGAGGGAATAAGAGTCGAGTCGATTTTCCACCCCTCCGATTTCTCGGAGGCGAGCGAGGTGGCCTTCGCGCACGCCTTGAAGCTGGCCCTGGTGACCGGCGCCGCCCTGCGAATCATGCACGTCGATCCCGGTCATGCCACCCACTGGCAGGATTTCCCGGGAGTACGCGGGACTCTGGAGCGCTGGAAGCTGATCCCGCCGGGAAGCCCGAAGAGCGCCGTTGAGGACCTCGGAATCGACGTGCGCAAAGTGCTGGCGTCGAGCAGCCACCCCGTGGAAGCCTGCCTCGGGTTTCTGGCGACCCATCCCGCCGACCTGATCGTCCTGGCGGTCCACCAGCGGGAGGGAAGCATGCGCTGGCTGGGAAAGTCCGTGGGCGGGAAGGTTGCCCGGAAAGCCGGGGAAGTCACTCTTTTCATTCCGCACGGCGTGCCGGGATTCGTTTCTCCTCGAGACGGCTCGGTGTCCCTCCGGAGCATCCTGATCCCGGTCACGAGCAAGCCACGACCCCAGCCCTCACTGGAGGCGGCCGCCAGGCTCATCCGCAACCTCCAGCTGCCTTCAGGCATCATCACGCTGATGCACGTAGGAGCGCCGGGAGACATGCCTTCGATGCACCCTCGCGAAGTTCCCGGCTGGGAGTGGAAGCAGCGGACCGAAGGGGGCGAGCCGGCGGAAACGATCCTGCGGGTCGCCGATGAGGTGGGCGCCGACCTCATCATGATGACCACCGACGGGCCGGATGGCTTCCTCGACGGCCTGCGAGGAACCACTTCGGAACGAGTGCTCCGAAAGGCACGCTGCCCGGTCGCCAACCTGCCGGTCGGATCCCAGCTCACCGGTTGATCAGCGCAATCGGTCGGTCGCGGGTTCCGAGGATGTCTAGGGCAGACTGTCCGCGCCGTCCTCCGGAGACAGAGTTTCAACCTCGCCCTTGGCGCGGTACTTTTCCATCTTTTCCTTGTCCACCTGGGCGTCCTCTTCCCCCCACTTCATTCCTTCCTCCGTGGCCGTGATGCCCACCAGCTCGCTCTTCGCTTTCTGATACTCGTCCAAAGCTTCGCTCCCCTTGCGGGCCACCTCGAAGTGAGTGCGAGCTTTGATTCCCCCCATGTGGATGGCCACCTGGACCACGTAGATTCGATCCGCCGCCACCGTCGCGTCGAGCAGGCCGGCATTCTCGGCGACCGCGGCGAACACGTGCTTCCCAGGCTCGCATTCATGGGGGATGAAGGTCTTGCTGGCCAGAATTCCCAGGAACTTTCCCTCGGCGTAAAGCTTGACCTTGACGGCGGCGCCCATGAATTGCGGTCGGACAAAGTAGATGAGCGCCTTGCCCGGGGCCGGCTTGCGGGCGGGATCCAGTTTCACGTCTTCATTCTTGACGTACTTGTCTCCCGCCAGAGAGATTGCCGGCAGGGCGACCACCATCAGAGCCATCATCAGCGACATTCGCATGAGTCGAGCTGGCCTGTGCATGAAGATCCTCCAGAGTTCAGGAGTTGATGGGCAGCAGCACTATAGGTCGGTAGCCTTCCAGCTTGCAAAGCGGACCGGTGCCCACCCCCATGGTCGAGTACGCTCAACTCCCAGCGCCGAGTACCAGCCTGCCTTTGTGCTAGCATAACCGCCGCTCATTTCATCGAAGTGCGTCCGAAACCCCCCATTTTCGAGAGGTTGGCTCCATGATCCGCGTCCTGCCGATGGCGGCTCGGAGGCGTCGTGCGGCGCTGACGGCCCTGCTCCTGCTCGTCCTTTTCTCCACGATTGCGGCGCCGCGAGGCGCGGGGAGCGCCGCGGCGGAGGAGCCGTCGGGGAAGAAGCCCGGCGATGCCGCCAAGAAGGCCGAGAAGCTGGATGTGAACGCCGTTCCGGCGAACGCTCGCAAGGTCGAGTTCACCACCGACGAGGCGACCTGGATGTCGCTGGATGTCGCTCCGGACGGCAAGAGCATCCTCTTTGACCTGCTGGGGGACCTCTATCGAATCCCGATGGCGGGGGGGAAGGCGACGCGGCTGACCTCCGGTCCGGCCTTCGACTACGCGCCGCGCACCTCGCCCGACGGCAAGCTGGTGGTCTTCTGCAGCGATCGCGGCGGCAACATGAACCTCTATCTGATGAATCCCGACGGCAGCGAGCCGCGCCCGCTCACCGAGGAAAAAGACGCGGTCTTCTCCTCGCCTTCGTGGACACCCGACAGTCAGTATGTCCTGGCGCGCCGTGAAGAGACCTCGCGCGCCGGCATCCCGCCGGTGGAGATGATGATGATCCACCGCGACGGCGGCTCCGGGATCAAGGTGATCTCCAAGGACAAGATGAACAACGTGGGAAACACGGTGGCGACGCGCGACGGGCGTTTCCTCTACTTCGGCGGGCGCGAGCGGCGCTTCTCCTACATCCCGCAGCTGAACGACGGATTGTGGAACGTCTACCGCTTCGACCGCCGCACCGGCGAGATGATACGCCTGACGCCGGGACCCAACGGCGGCATGAAGCCGATGCTCTCACCGGATGAGAAGACGCTCGCCTACCTGCGGCGCGACGATGCGGCGAGCACGCTGGTCCTGCGGGATCTCTCGAGCGGCTCGGAGCGCGTCCTGGCGCGCGATCTGACGCGCGACGAGCTGGAAGGCTTCGCGCAGATGGATCTCTACCCCAACGCCTCGTACACGCCCGACGGCAAGGCGATCGTCCTTTACAGCCACGGCAAGATCAGGAAGGTGGAGGTGGCGACGGGTGCGCAGAGCGACATCCCCTTTACCGCCGACGTGTCGCTGGATCTGCGCCCGCTGCACCGAATCGAGGTCCCGGTGGGCGGGAGCGAGCTCAAGGTGAAGCTGATGCGTTGGCCGACGCTTTCTCCCGACGGCAGGAAGCTGGCCTTCGATGCGCTCGGCAAGATCTGGATTGTCGACATCTCCGGCGGGACGGCCGGCAAGCCGAAGCGGCTGACCCGCGACACGCGCCGCGAGTACGCCCCCCAGTTCTCTCCCGACGGCCGCTGGATCGCCTACGTCACCTGGAGCGACCAGGAGCTGGGGAATGTCTGGAAGATCAAGCCCGAGGGAGGCACCGGCACGAAGCTGACGCGCGTCGCGGGGCACTACGTGAACCCCGCCTGGTCACCCGACGGCGACCGCATCGCTTTCGTCGCCGGCTCGGGGGCCGAGATGCGCGGCCAGCAGCCCGAGGGGGACCCCTACTTCGATATCCGCTGGATCCCGTCGGCCGGCGGCGAGGCGAAAAGCGTCACCTCGGTCACGCCGGGCGACACGGTCCGCTTCCATCCCTCCGCCGTCTTCAGCCCCGACGGCACTCGCCTCTTCTTCACCGAATACATTCCCCCCGAGAAGCCTTTCACCGACGGCAAGACCGACCTGGTTTCGGTCCGCCTGGACGGCACCGACAAGCAGCGCCACCTGCGCTTCAAGCAGGCGGAGAACGCCGTCCCGTCTCCGGATGGTACCTGGGTGGCGTTCGTGCGGGCCGACGACGTCTACGTGACGGCGCTGCCGGCGGCAGGCTCCGACCCGGTGGAGATTGGCTTCGGCGGCGACCCGGTGCCGGTCTACCGGCTGAGCACCGAGGGAGGCGGCTACGTCGACTGGGCCGACGGCGGCAAGATGGTGGTCTGGGGGATGGCCGACACCTTCTACCGCCAGTCGATTGCGAAGGTGCGCGAGGCGATCCAGCAGCAGGCGGCCGAGAAGCGCAAGAAGGAATCCGCGGCCGGCAAGAAGGAGGAAGACGGCGATAAGAAGGAGGAGGCCGGGGAGGAAGAGCCTGAGATGCCGAAGCCGGAGGCGATTCCGATCGTCCTGACGGCGAAGAAGGCGGTGCCGACCGGCTCGGTCGTCCTCAAGCATGCGCGGGTCATCACGATGAAGGGAAACGAGGTCGTGGACAACGCCGACCTTGTCGTTACCAGCAACCGGATCGTCGCCATCGGTCCTTCGGGGACCCTGACGGAGCCGCCCGGCGCGCAGTCCTTCGACCTGCAAGGGAAGACCGTCATCCCGGGGCTGGTCGACGTGCACGCCCATCCGCACTACTCGGCGATGGAAATCTTCCCGGAGAAGAAGTGGGAATACGTCGCCAACCTCGCCTATGGAGTCACCACCCTGCACGATCCGTCGGCCCACAGCCTGGATGTCTTCTCGGAAGCGGAGATGGTGGAAACCGGCGACATGATCGGCCCGCGCATCTACTCCAGCGGCGATGTCCTCTATGGCGGCAAGGCAGCGTCGATCTTCGCCAAGGCCGACACGAAGGAGGAGGTCGTGCAGGCGGTGCGGCGGATGAAGAAGTACGGCGCCCACTGGCTGAAGGTCTACCAGCAGCCGCGGCGCGAGCAGCGCATCTGGTTCGTCGAGGCGGCGCGCGAAGAGGGGGTCGGCGTCACGATGGAAGGAGCGGGCGAGCTGCACACCGACCTCACCAACTTCATGGATGGCTTCACCGGCATGGAGCACGCAATGCCGGTGCCCCTTTACAAGGACGTGGTCACGCTGGCGGCGCGCTCCGGCACGGCCTACACGCCCACACTGGTGGTTGCCTACGGCGGACCGGCGGCGGAGCTCTACTGGTACCAGCACGCCAACCCGCATGATGACGCGAGATTGCGGCGCTACGTGCCGCACGACATGCTGGACGGCCTGGGCCGTCGCCGTCCCTGGTATCCGGAGGAGGATTTCAGCTTTCCGTCGGTGGCCAACGGCGCGGCCCGCATCGAGCGCGAAGGGGGGCGCGTCTGCCTCGGCGCCCACGGTCAGCTGCAGGGACTCGGGGCCCACTGGGAGATGTGGTCGTTCACCGTGGGCGACGGCGCGATGACCCCGATGGAGGCGCTGCGCACCGCCACCGTGTCCGGGGCCGAGGCGCTCGGGTTCGGCAAGGATCTTGGTACGCTCGAGGTGGGCAAGCTCGCCGATCTCGTCGTCATCGACGGGGATCCCCTCGCCGACATCCATGATTCCGCGAAGGTCGCTTTCGTCATGAAGAACGGCATGCTCTACGACGCCGCGACGATGGACCAGCTCTGGCCGACCCGAAAGCCGCTCGGCAAGTTCTTCTGGGAGCGATGATGGGCCGCCGTCATCCGGCGCAATCGATGGCCGCCGCCGCGCTGCTGCTCCTGGCGCTGGCGCCGTCTCCGGCGCGCGCCCGGGTCGCTTCCTCCGCCTCGCGCAAGCCTCCGAAGCTCGCGGTTCTCATCGTGGTCGACCAGATGCCGGCCGACACCCTGGATCGCTTCCACGCTTTCTTCGGCGAGCGCGGATTCCGCCGTCTCGAATCGGAAGGGCGCTACTTCAAGGGAGCGCGGTACGCGCACCAGACGACCCTCACCGGGCCGAGTCATACCGTTCTCGGGACCGGAACGTACGGGTTCATGTCCGGGATTGTCGCGAACCAGTGGTTCGACCGGGCCACGGGCAGGGCGGTGAACTGCGCCTACGGCCCCTGGAAGCCGGGTGAGAAAGGCACCTGCAGCCTGAGCGGCTGGAGCGCCGTGCCGGCTGACGCGCCGCGCGTCGGCAATCCCTGCAACCTGCTGGATCCCTCTCTGGCGGATCGGATGAAGCGGACCTTTCCGGGCGCCCGGGTCGTGGGAGTCGCCATCAAGGACCGCTCCGCGATCCTGACGACCGGAAAAACGGCCGATGCCGCCTATTGGATGGATACGCTCCCAGATGGCGCACCGTCGTTCGTCTGCTCCGATTTCTATCCTGCGTGCAGCGGATCGGCCCTCGCCTATTCGAAGGAGCAGGGTCTCACCGAAAAGCCCGGCGATCCCGAGACCATGACGCTGTTCAAGCTGCACCCCGACTGGCGCAGCTGGGAGTGCTCCCTGCCCAGCTGCGAGATCCAGTGCCCGGATGACGTGGCCGCTACGCACGTGGATGAATTCGGCATGGGGAAGAGCTTTCCCCACAAGGTGACCGATGGCCGCGCGCTGCAGTTCACCCCTTACGGCAACGACCTGCTCGAGGGAATGGCGGAGCGGGTGATCGAGGCGCACGGCCTGGGAAAGAACCCCAAAGGGCAGCCCGACCTGCTGGTCGTCGGCTTTTCGAGCACCGATTACTACGGCCACATGTTCGGGCCTGACTCGTGCGAGGTGGCCGACGGCATGAAGCGGCTCGACGCGACCATCGGCCGCTTCCTCGATTTCCTGATCAAGCGGCTTGGCCGCGAGAGCCTCCTCGTTGCGCTCACCGCCGATCACGGCGTGACACCCAACGTGAAGGTGCTTCTCAAGCGCGGCATTCCGGCCGGCCGGCTCGACCTGAGCGATCAGCGCAGCGTCCGGGTCACCAGGATCGGAGAGCTGCCGGAGCTGCGGCAGCGGATCGAGTACGAGCTGGCGCGTTTCCTGGGCATCAAGGAAGACAGCTCGATGCCGCTCTCGGAGGCGCTGGTGCGGGCCTGGCGCGACCCGATGCTCTACCTGAACACCGACCGAATTCCCGCCTCCTCGCTGCCGCTGGTGCGTGGCTGGCTGAAGAACTACCTGCTCGGCGTGGAGGGGGTCCGCGAGGCCTACACCTACGACGAGATCGTGCGTGGCGAGGTCTCGACGCCGGTTCGGCTCAGCTCGCGGCCGGAGCGCATGGGAGACCTCACACTGGTCATGCAGCCGGGATGGGTGGAGCTGGACGAGGATGGCTGCGTCACCCACGGCCAGCCGTATGATGCCGACGCCCGCGTGCCGCTGCTGTTCTGGGGACGCGGCGTCGAGCCGGGAGCCGATACGTCACCGGTCGACATGACGCGGGTGGCCTCGACCCTCTCCGCGGCCCTGGGACTCGATCTCGGCGGCCTCTCCGATCCCGCCCCGCTCGCGCTCCGAGGTGCGCCGATCAAGTAGTAGCCTCCTTCTCCACGGTCCCCATCGCATGCTCCTTTCGCAACGTGGTTATCGCGAAATGCCGCTGCAACATCTATTGAAATTCCTCTGCTTCCACCGTGTCAGTTGTGATAGGAATTGGGCTACGGATTCTCGAGCTGAGGAATCCTAGAGGCCTGCTTCTTTTAATACAGGACAGTTCCCATTGGAAATCCGACCGTATCGCTGGTGCCTCGGCCTCGTGGTTCTTGCCTTGTCAGTTCTTCTGCCTGGCCAATCCCATTCCGAAGAACGAAGCTCTCCCGCGTCACTGGCCCAGGTGGTTGACACGAGCGGTCAGCCCATCGTGAATGCCGCGATACGGATTGATGCAGGCATCGTGCAGGTCAGCGCTCCCGGATACTTGCCCTGGTCGGGCCCCAAGGGTGGCAATGATCCCTTGCGCGTGGTGCTCCAGCGTGCGGCAGCCATCCGGGGCCAAGTCCGTTATCAGGGACAAGCGCTTCGAGGGTTTTCCGTCAATCTCACCGGGAAACAGGATTCCGGCAACGTCGCCAAGGCTTCTCCTGAGGAAGGAATCTTCGAGTTCTCAGGTCTCAAGCCTGGTCTCAAGACCCTGAAGGTCGAAGTGACAGGATTCATTCCGCAAGGGCATGACGAGGTCCTTCGCGAAGGAGAGGTCGCAAGAATCGATTTCGAGATGCGTCCGGCAAGCCAGGTCAGTGCGACGGTCCTGGATGGCAAAGGGCGCCCTCTCCCCAGAGCGGAGGCGTGGGTTCGCACGGAAGGTCAGGATGGAAAGTTTCTCAGTGACGACGAGCGAAGAAGACTCGGTGAGGTGCGTCCCCGTGGAGATGAGAAGGGGCATCTGGTAATCGGCCCCCTTGGGCGAGGATTGCGATATCGGTGCGTTTTTCGCGTTGAGGGGCGGCCACTCCGCTCGCTGGTCCTCACTCCCTCCGCCCCCGTCGTCAAGCGTGATATCCGCCTTCCTCCGGGAGGGACCCTCAGGCTGTCCGTGAAGGATGCAAATGGGCAGCCGATATCCGGCGCAGTGGCGCGCCTCGATTCCGATGATGCACCCGACCTCGACCTGCTTGCCGAGTCCCTGCCTTCGAGCACCGATGGCACGCTTCGCCTCGGGCCTCTCCCCGAAGGGACCTATTCCCTCCGACTCCGCGCGGAGGGCTTCCGGCCCGCGACGCTTCGAGGATGCATCGTGAAGGATGGAGCGGCCACGGATCAGGGAGTGATCCGGCTCGCTCCGGGCTTGGAAGTCTCCGGAACCGTGCGCACCGCGGACGGTGTTCCCATCTCGGGGGCGTCGGTCCGGGCGCGATTCTACGAGTCCGGCCGGCAGCTGAGCCTGCTCCGAAAGTCGAGCCCGAAAGGGAGCTTCCAGCTCACGGGATTGCCGGCTGGGTCGATCGAAATTGAAGCGGAAGCAAGAGGATACGTTCCAAAGAAGCTGGATGATATCGAAGCAGGCAAGGCGGATCTGGAGATCGTGCTATCGGAAGCCGGCAGCCTCGTCGGACAAGTTCTTGCCAAGGACACCGGAATTCCCGTCCCCATCTTCAGCCTCCTTCTCCGGGTCGATGGGGGCCGTGGAGGATTCTGGAACCCGCGAGGCGGCCCGGCCACTTTCCGCGACGACGAAGGTGCCTTCAGGCTGGACGGCCTCACGCCCGGCCTCTACAAGATAGAGGCCATAGCACGCGGTTACCAGCCGGCAACTCTCGAGGCAGTTCAGGTCGAGCCGGGTGATTCGAAGGCTTTGGAGATCCGATTGGAGAGAGGCCTTGGCGTCCATGGCGTCGTTCGGGACGTGGAGAATGGTGAAGCAGTCTTAGGTGCAACCGTCCGGGTCCCGGGACTTCCTTCCGTCGAGACGGATTCCGAGGGAGCGTTTGAAGTCGAGGGCTTGAGCAGAAGATCCATGATTGAAGTGCAGCATCCGCGCTACATGACCGAGTTGATCCGCGATCTGGATACAGAGCGGAAGGAGCCAATCGAGATTCTGCTCCACCGCGGCGGTGCGGTGGAGGGAATGGTATTCGGAAAGGGAGGGGTGCCCCTGGCGGGAGCCGAAGTGCGGACTCTCGACCCGATGGGGCAAAAATCGGTGTCCACCGGCCCCGATGGTCGATATTTTCTCGAAGGCCTTCACACCGGACCCCAGGCGCTGGCCAAGGTCGATGTACCGGGAACCTACGAGGGATACGAGTCTGCCGTCGTTTCCATCGAGGCCGGGTTGACGAGGACTCATGATTTTGGAAGGGGAATCCGGCTGCATGGCACGGTCACCTACGGAGGCGGTCCGGCTGCGGATGCCCGGCTGACTCTGACGCAGAACGCCTCGGGCCTGCCCGAGGGTAGCAGGCTTGGCGGCTCAATCTCCGCGAGGTCCCGGGAGGACGGCTCCTATGAAGCACAAGGCCTCGGGCCAGGAACCTATGGACTCGTCGTGGCCTGGCAGCAGGCAAGAACCGGAAAGCAGATAACGCTCTCGGAAGGAGAATCGACCGTACGGATGGACATCGACATTCCTGACCTTTGGCTGACCGGAGAGGTCGTGGACAAAGAGACACGGCTTCCCCTGAAGGCTACGGTGCTGGCGTGGCAGGTTGGGAAAGATAATTCCCCCAACCGTGCCATGTTCGTAGCCGACGGAGAGTCGGCCATAGAATTCAATACGAACCCACAAGCCCGGAGCGCATCCGATGCCCAAGGCCGGTTTCGCGTGCAGCTCATGGAGCTGGGGAGATACCGCCTGACAGCCATCGCCTCCGGCTACCGCATGGAGGAAGCGGTGGAAGTGGAAGTGCAAGGGTCCACCGGCGACCTTTCAATCGAGATGACCCCGGCGAAAAGCTTGAAGGTCACGGCGTTCGATAGCTCCAACGGGAAGCCCCTCGAGCTCGATTGTGCCCAGGCGAGCTGGGAGTCGAATAGCTCGATAATGTGCGGGACAGGACCCGCGCGGTTTACTTCTCTGAAACCCGGCCCGATGCTGATTTCCGTCGATGTTGCGGGGTATGCCGTTGGATATCAGAAGCTCGAATTGAAGGAGGATCAGGAGGAGGTCAAGGTTCCGGTGACAAGAGGCGGGCGGCTGCGACTTCTGTTGCCGGGCGAGATGAATCGCTCGACCGTGGCTTCCATGCTTCGAGCCAATCTGCACATCGTGGACGATGCCGGAGTCGATCTGACCGTGATATCCCCGGCCCTCAGAAGGTGGCTGGAAACCAGCGATGGCTCTTCATCGGACGGGGCCGTCGTCCTGCCCAATATCCCGCCCGGCAGGCTCAGAATAAGCCTCGGAGGAAAGGGAACCAGCCTCGAGTCAAAAGAGATTGAAGTACAAGTAGAAGCAGAACAGGAGGCGGCAGCGGATTTCAGATAAGCAACTGCGGGTGTCGACGAACGCCTCTGGCGGCAGGCGACGACCTCTTCACGTCGGCCGACACCGATCATTATCTTGTGGCACTGCCCGGCGGGGCGGCCTCCGGCATGACCTGGAGCAGGACCGCGGGCTTTGCCGAGATTTCTCCGCCGAACGGGCGGCTGTGAGAGGCAATCAGCAGAACCGCCACGCCGACTCCCGTGGCGAAGATTGCCAGGATGATGCGGCTGGCGCCGCGGTTGTTGCTGTGAATCATGGCCACCGTAATCAACGTGAGACCCGCCTGGACGAGCAGCACGGTCCATTTCACCCAGTTGACCGACGACCGGCTCAGAATGATGCGCTGGCGGCGCGCGTCGAAAGCGCTTTCGATCGATGCGACCATCTCGCGTTGCGCGAGCACCTGGCCTTCTCGTTGAGGCGCGAGTGAGAGGACCAGCCGCAGCGCTTTGGCCAGCGGCACGGGAGCGATCGCCAGGGTGGCATGCCGGCCCGCCATCGCCGGCCACTCCTCGGTGGCTGCCTCCTGAATGTAGCCTCGGATGAGGTCATGCAGCCGCGCCTCAGGCTCGCCCGGAAACTCGCCGGCCAGGAGGATCACGGCCCGGAGGGCGCTCGCTTCCCGGTTCACGGCGGTATTGGCCCGATCGGCTTCGTTCCAGACTTGCGCGGCCAGGAATCCTACGAGCAGAGCGAAGACGATGGCCAGGGGAGAAAGAATCCCCGAAGAGATTGCCGTGAAGGAACGCCCCCGCTCGCCAACCGCCAGCCTGGTGACCAATCCGTAGATTCCGGCGGTGACCAGGTAGGTGATCCCGAGGATCACGACCCCCATCCACAGCACCGGTAGGTTGAGAAGCCAGTCGCCCATCCTGCCTCCTTTCATGATCCGCCGCGGAGCAATGGTGGCCCTGGTTCCGCTCGCTTGGGGCAGAAAGATCGATGGGTCCCGCTACGACATGGGACCCATCAGCAGTGCTTTCGTTTCGGGGATGGCTTACTGGGCGCCGTTGCTACAAACATCGGCGCAATTGGTGACGTGCGCGCCCTTCACGCAAAGGGTGTCCGCGGAGCAGTTGACCGCGCGGCACAGCGTCATCGAGCACTTGGGCAGCTTGATGTCGTTTCCGGCGTTGAACGCGTAGGCCGCCGCTGCCGTCATGACCGCGAACGCCGTTGCCAACAGCATCTTCCTCATCACAGGCCTCCCGAAAATTAGGATGGATGGAAGTTCCCCGGCAGTCTAACCGGTCCAGGTGGGGTTTCGTCAAGCCGGCCCTGCCGGAAGAGGCTCAGCGGCCTCAAAAGAAGACAGCTATTTACAGATGACGGCTCCGCGGGCTACCCTCAAGGACCGTTACGCCAACCCGGTCGAGGTTAGTCCATGCACCTTCCTCGCAGCACTATTTTTTATGGCAGGTCAGCGTATTTGGGGTTTTCGCGTGCGGGATTCGAGCCGCGCTTTCTCTATCTAGCTGTGGCCGGGGGCCTTCTCACCCACCTCCCCTTGCAGCATAATTCCTTTAGTACTGACCGGGCCCGCAGTGATATCGAATAACGCAGATCGGCACAAGTATAGTTGGGCGGATCCTATGAATCTGGGGAAACGAAGTGGCAGAGACGATTAA
>DASTZC010000179.1 GCA_035764505.1 Candidatus Polarisedimenticolia bacterium | reverse complement strand
GTCGACAGGGATCGCGACGGGCGGCCGCCAGCCCCGGCGGCCGGCGGCTTGCCGGGAGCGTGGGAAGCCGCACGCGCCGCCTGGTAGGCGCGCACGGTCCCCGGAGCCGGCGCACTGCCCAGCTCGTCGGCGAGCGCGCGCGACAGCCGCTCGAACTCCTTGTCCACGGCGCCGCGATCCCCGGCCAGACCCAGGGTTCCCATCAGATCGATGGACGCCTCCTCGCTGAGAGGATCCTGCTCCAGCCGCCGGCCCTGGCAGGCGAGCGCGGCGGAGAGATCGCCCGCGTCGCGATACAGCCGGGCCGCCTCGGCGAGGGCGGCAAGGTAGAGGCCCTCGAAATGCGCCCGCGGAGCTTCGGTCCATGCCCCGTACTCCTCCTCGAGGAAAGGGCCGCGATACAGCGCCAGCGCCGCCTCGTAGTCGACAAGCGCCCCTTCCGATTTGCCTTCCCGCAGCCGCGCGCGCGCCGAGCGGATGCCCGACTCGAAGCGCTCGGCGTCGATGTCGTAGCGATGCGCCGGATTCAGGAAATAAGCACCGCGCTCGAACAGAATGAAGTTCTTGGGAACATTGTGACCGTGGTTCAAAGCGGCGCGCAGGAACGAGATGGTCGGATGGAAGTTCTTTTCGATCACCGAGAGGCGCGCATCGCCCCAAAGCGCGTCGACGATCTTCTCCTTGGTGGCGCGGCGATCGCGCGCGCCCGCGAGATAGCAGAAGATCTCCAGCGCCCGGCGCAGCTTCCAGGCCCGGGCCGGGATCTTGTTGGCGGCATCGCGGTAGACCTCGATCGGACCCAGCAGCCGCACCGTCAGGTCGTTTTCCGCGACGGCCATGCCGGCCGGCGGCGCGGGCGCTCCCTTGCGACGGGTCGCGGGAACCCCTTCGGCGGAGGAAAGACCGGCCAGCCATTCTCCAAAGCCTGCATCGAGCGCCGCCACCCGCCCTACGGCCGCCCCGTATCCGTAGCGGTCGGAGAGTCGCAGCGCGCGCAGCGCCGCCGTTCTCGCCCGCGCCGCGCGGCCGGCGCGGTGCGCGGCGAGCGAAAGATGGATCTCGGCGACGCACTCCTGGTAAGCGCGTCCCAGCGCGCGGAAGATACGCGCCGATTCGACCAGCGTCTCGCAGGCCTTCGGGTTCTTCCCGGAGCGGACGAGAATCTCTCCCTGCGCCAGCAGCGCCGACGCCAGCCCTTCCCGATCGTCCGCCTTGCGGTGCGACAGGACCAGCGCGGAAGATAGCGCTTCCGCCTCCTGAAAGGCGCCGGCGCGCGCCGCCAGGATCGCCTCTTCCTCCGCGAGGGATTCGAGCACGTCCTGCAGTCCCAGCTCGGTGAACCGGGCGCGCGCTTCGGCATACTTCTCACGAGCCCCTTCCAGATCTCCCGTTTCGCGCCGCAGGGTCCCCTCCGCTTCCGACACGTCGGCCGACAGCGAGGCGAGCCTCAGGCGGTGGGCGATCTCGCGGGCATCGGCGAGGAGCCTGCCGGCGGTCTCGTACTCGCCCCGCAGCGCCTCGATGCGCGCCAGGTTGAGATACGCCGCCCCTTCCTCGGGGCCCAGGCTCCCGCCCGCGCCGGTCAGGATGCGGAAGCACTCCGAGGCGCGCGCGAAATCCCCCGACACGGCGTGCGGCAGGCCGAGGTTGTGGGCGATCATCCGGATGAGCCGCTCGTCTTCCGCCTGCCGCGCCTTCTGCAGCGCTTCGCGCCACCCGGCGACCGCCTCGGCGTGCTGCTCCTCGCGGTACTGGAGAATGGAAAGGGTGTTCAGGATGCGCGCCTGCAGGGCGGGACGCGATTCGCCGCACTCGGCGAGCGCCTGCTTCGCCTGCTCCGCCGCCCGCTGCCGCTGCCCGAGCTTCAGGAGCGCGTAGGCCAGCCCCTGCCGGGCGGAGGCCCGCAACGGTCCCGCGAGGCGGATCGCCTTCTCCGGGCCGGCAAGCGCCCTCTCGAAATGTCCCGCCGCGGCCGCGTAGTCTCCGGTGAGCCGCAACGCCTCGCCGAGCAGCGCCTCCGCCACCGCCGAGCGCACGCCGCGGCTCTCCAGGGCGCGCGCCGCCTCCTTGACCGCGTCGAGCTGCCCCGAGCGCACCAGCGCCTCGCCGTGCCGGCGCAGCACTTCCGCGATCCGCCGCGTCTCGTCCGCCTCGCGGAAATGCGCCAGCGACTGGGCCCACTCGCCGCGCCGGATGAAGGCTTCGCCGTAGCGCACGTGCAGCTCTTTCAGCCCCTCCGCGCCCTTCTCCGAGCGCAGCTTGCGCCGCAGGAAGTCACGAAACAGAGGATCGTAGGCATACAGCTCGGTGCCGCTCTCCAGCGGCGAGAGGAAGAGCTTCCGGTTGACGAGCGAGGCGAGGACCTCGCGCACCGGCAGCGCCGGAAGGATCTCGACGAGGAGCTCGGGATCGAGGACCGAAGGAAGGGAGCTGGCCAGGAGGAGCTCGCGGGCGTCGGGGGATTCCGCCGAGAAGACCTCCTCGCTGAAGTAATCGAAGATCTCCGTCTCGGTGCGGACGAACAGCTCGTCCGGGAGATCGACTCTGGGCTGCCTCAGCCGCGCCGTCTGGCGCAGGAGCTGCAGCGCGGTCGGCCATCCCCGCGTGCGCTCGTGCACCTTGTCCACCATCGCCGCCGGCAGCGGCAGCTGAAAAGTCCCCGTCAGCAGCTCGCGGGTCTCCTCGCGGGTGAACAGGAGCTCGTCCCCCGGGACGAGATCGATCGCTCCTTCCGCCGCCAGGGTCTTCAGCCCTACCTCGGGCAAGGATCTCCCCAGGAGGATCAGATGGAGCGTTCCGGGAAGATAAGCCAGCAGCCGCCGCAGCATGCGTGCGCCAGCCGCGGCACTCTCGAGGTGGTGGACGTCGTCCAGGACAATAAGGAACTTCTCGCCCAGCGACTCCTCGGCATCGCTGATGAAGAGATCGCAAAGGCTCTCGACCTCCTCCGGACGCGCGCGCCGGTCCTGCCATACCTGCTCGGTGCGCGCCGCGAACTCGGGGGCGTGCTCGCGCAGGCCGCGGATCAGGTAGCGGAAGACCAGCCAGACGTCGCGGTCGGAAGCGTCGAGCGACAACCAGATCGACTCCCCTTCCCACTCCCGCAGGAAGCGAGCGGCCAGGGAGGTCTTGCCGTAGCCGGGTCCCGCCAGGATGACGGTGGCGCGCCGCTCCAGGGAAGAACGCAGGCGATCCTCCAGGCGCGGTCGGATCAGGTGAAATTTGCCGGGATCGGGAGGAAGGAGCTTGGCGCCGAGCAGCGGGACGAAGGCGCTCATCGCGGCGCGCCGGCGGGAGAGACGAGGGACCAGTCCTCCAGTCCGGCATAGGCGCTTCGCGGGCTGGGGCGCAGC
The DNA here is from genome assembly GCA_035764505.1 of Candidatus Polarisedimenticolia bacterium. NCBI lineage: Bacteria > Pseudomonadati > Acidobacteriota > Candidatus Polarisedimenticolia > Candidatus Polarisedimenticolia bacterium. The sequence continues at coordinate 297 of DASTZC010000179.1, read as the reverse complement.
CCGGCAAGGTTTCGTGGGACGGCGTGCAGCCGGTCGCGCTCGAACAGGAAGGTGTAGGGCTGATCGCGCGCGATGATCGCCTGCGCGCGCGACCAGAGCTTCACGGCGGCGGCCCGATCCGTTTCCATGCGGGCCTTGTCGATCACCTCGTCCAGCTCCTTGTCGGAGTAGCGGCCGTAGTTGTAGGCGCCCTCGATGGCCGAGGAGTGGAAGGCCGACTTCAGATCGACCTTCGTCGACTCCCTCCAGGAGGAGACGAAGGCGTCGTAATCGTGCTTCTCGTGGCGCTGGATGAAA
>DASTZC010000178.1 GCA_035764505.1 Candidatus Polarisedimenticolia bacterium | reverse complement strand
GTACAGCTCCTCTGCGACCCGCCCTCCCATCATCACGGCGATCTGGCTGCGCAGGTACTCGCGCGAGTAGTTGTGCCGGTCGTCGATGGGAAGCTGCATGGTCACGCCCAGCGCCATGCCGCGCGGAATGATCGTCACCTTGTGCAGCGGATCGGTGTCCGGGAGCGTCGCGGCCACCAGCGCGTGGCCCGCCTCGTGATAGGCGGTGACCCGCTTCTCCTCCTCGCTGAGGATGAGGCTCTTGCGCTCGGTGCCCATCAGGACCTTGTCCTTGGCCCCCTCGAAGTCCTCCATCATGACCGCCTTCTTGATGTAGCGGGCGGCGTTCAGGGCGGCCTCGTTGACCAGGTTTGCCAGGTCGGCCCCCGAGAAGCCGGGGGTGCCGCGAGCCAGGACCTGCAGGTCGACGTCATCGCCCAGCGGGGTCTTGCGCGTATGGACCCGCAGGATCTCCTCGCGGCCTTTCACGTCGGGGCGCGGCACCACCACGCGGCGGTCGAATCGTCCGGGGCGCAGCAGCGCCGGATCCAGGACGTCGGGCCGGTTGGTGGCGGCGATCAGGATGACGCCTTCATTGCTCTCGAACCCGTCCATCTCCACCAGCAGCTGGTTGAGAGTCTGCTCGCGCTCGTCGTGCCCGCCACCCAAGCCCGCGCCGCGGTGGCGGCCGACGGCGTCGATCTCGTCGATGAAGATGATGCACGGGGCGTTCTTCTTTCCCTGCTCGAACAGGTCGCGCACGCGGCTGGCGCCGACGCCCACGAACATCTCCACGAAATCGGAGCCCGAGATGGAGAAGAAGGGCACGTTGGCCTCGCCGGCGATGGCGCGCGCCAGCAGCGTCTTACCGGTCCCCGGGGGACCCATCAGCAGGACGCCCTTGGGGATCTTGCCTCCGAGCTTCTGGAATTTCTGGGGCTCCTTCAGGAACTCGATAATCTCCTGCAGCTCCTCTTTCGCCTCGTCCACGCCGGCCACGTCGCGGAAGGTGACCTTCTTCCCCTGCGCGGAAGAGAGCTTCGCCTTGCTCTTGCCGAAAGACAGGGCCTTGTTGCCGCCCGATTGCATCTGCCGCATGAAGAAAATCCAGATGCCCACCAGCAGGACCATCGGCAGCCAGGACAGGATGGTGACCAGGTAATTGGCGTCCTTGGGCTTCTTGGCGGTGATGGTGACGTTGAAGTGGCGGAGGTCCTTCACCAGATCGGGATAATCGGGCGCGATGGTGTGGAAGGTGCGCGTCTGGCCCGTCGGATCCTTCTCGGCGTAGGCCCCCTCGACGTCGCTGCCGTTGATGGTGACCTCGGAGATCTTCCCCGACTCGGCCTGGCTCAGGAATTCGGAGAATGAAAGCTCGGTCTGCGGGGTGGAGGTGCCGGCCAGGAAGCGATACGCCACCAGGACCAGGACGACGATGACCAGCCAGAAGACGATGTTCTTAGCGAGTGTATTCAATGCATCTCCCAATTTGCGAAAGACAATATAACCCCTTCGGCGCGCCCTTTCAACGCTTTATCCCCGGCTTCAGGCCGGGCTCTTGCCTCGGAAAACCAGCGCGCCGAGGCTTCCATTCCTCCTGCGGGGCAGGAGCGATCTATTCGACGTAGGTCAGGTAGGGAAGGTTGCGAAACCGGCCCTCATGGTCCAATCCGTAGCCGACCACGTGACAGTTCGGCACGGTGAAGCCGAGATAGTCGGGCTGGATGTCCACCTTGCGTCGTTCAGGCTTGTCCAGGAAGGTACACACCTTGATGGAGCGCGGCTTGCGGAACTCGAGCTGCTCCTGGAGGTAGGCCAGGGTGATTCCCGTGTCCAGGATATCCTCCACGACCAGCAGGTTGGTCCCTTCGACCTTGAAGCTGGAGTAGAACAGCATCTCCGTCAGGAACTCCGATTTCTCCGAGTGGGTGATCTCGAGGAAGCCGACCTGCAGCGGCAGCTTGATCTGCCGGATCAGATCGGCGACGAAGATGAACGAGCCCTTCAGCACGCCGAGAACCGCCAGGTCCTTGCCCTCGTAGTCCTGGGTGATCTGCCGGCCGAGCTGCCGCACCCGCTCGGCGATCTCGTCCTCCGATTTCAACAGCTCCCTGGAGAGGTTCATCGCGACTCCCTCGAAAGGATTACGACCTGCCGCGTCTGCGGTGTCACCTTATACCGTTCGTCGATCTGGAATCCAACCACCCAGGCGATTCGGTCGCCGGAAACCACCAGTGGGACGCGGTCCCGGGCCGGGCGGGGGACCTTGTGGTCGATGAAATAGGACTTCAGCTTCGACTCTCCTGGAGCGCCCAGGGGCCGAAACAGGTCTCCTTTGCGTCGGTGCCGCACCGCCAGGGGGCCGGGAAGGGAATCGGCGTCGAGCAGGGCGCGCTCGGCACTGGTGACCTGGCGGGGATCCCCGACTTCCGACACCGGCGCCCGGCGGGCGCACAGGCGAAAGCCCAGCTCCGGGAGTGATGCCTGGCCCGGGATCGGGAGCGGAACGACCTCGAGGGGGAGTTCCATCGGCCTCGCGATGACCAGGTCGGCATACAGGACACGCGCCTGCAGTCCTCCGGGCAGGTTCGCGGCGGCGCCGTGCCTCGCCTCCTCGATGAGCGCTTCCAGGATTGAAGTCAGCGCGAAATCGGGCGGCGGGAGCCCCGGCGAGAAGGCCTGCTCCACGAAGGAGCGCAGAAGGCGGCGGCGCAGCGCAGCCGGCAGCGCGCGCAGCGCCGGGATTCCCAGCGACAGAGAGTGGCTCTCGCTCCGGATCAGCCGTCGGGCGATCTCGGCGGTGACGGAAGCGAGGTAATCATCCTCCTCGCGGAACACTTCCGCGGTCCGCGCCAGGGTGTCCACCAGGTCCGGGTTGAATTCGCCTCGGAGCGCTGGAATGAGATCGTGGCGGATGCGGCTTCGTAGATTGGCGCGGCTCCGATTGGAGGAATCCTCACGCCAGATCTCCCCGCGCTCCTGGAGGTATCCCGCCAGCTCCTGTTTCGTGAAGCCGAGCAGAGGCCGGATGAAAACGCCTTCCACTGCCGGGTGAATGCCTCCCAGTCCCCGCCTTCCGGAGCCCCTCAGCAGCCGCATCAGGACAGTCTCCGCCTGGTCATCCTTCGTATGCCCCATGGCCACTCGCGAGGCGCCGACTTGCGCCGCAATTTCCCGCAGGAACTGGTACCGCGCCTTGCGGGCGGCCGCCTCCCACCCCTCCCCTTTTCCTTCCAGCGCTTGCGGCGCGAGCCTGGCCGTGTGCAGCGGCACTTGAAGCCGCCGGGCAAGCTCGGCGACGAAACGCTCGTCCTCGTCCGATTCGCTCCCGCGCACGGCGTGATTCAGGTGGGCAGCGCCCAGCGGAAAAGGGGATTCGTTGCGCAGCCGGGCGTACAAGTGCAGCAGGGCGACGGAGTCGGAGCCTCCCGAAACGGCCACCAGGACCGATTCGGGCGCCTTCCAGAGTGATTTTCTGGAGAGAGATTCCTTGAATGCTTCGTAGAGTTCAGCGGGCATAGAGTTGGTAGCGGTGCAGGGACTCGAACCCCGGACTCCGCGGATATGAGCCGCGTGCTCTAACCATCTGAGCTACACCGCCTCCGGTCGTGTGGGCCATTCTAGAGAAGCGGCGCGCCGGTTGTCAAGGCACGTCACGCCTCTAAGTGATTAAGATTGCTGGATTTCGCGCTTGCGCTCTGCTATCATCCGCTGGCTTTGTCGGGGAGGCGCAATGGCCCAGGAATGCGTCCAGTGCGGCGGAGGGGAGGAAGAGGTTTTCCTCTACAAGTGCCCGATCTGCCACAAGATGGTCTGCGAGGATTGCCGCTTCATGAAGAGCGGACAGACCTTCTGCAGCCGTGGATGCGGCGAGATGTTCTTCCACCAGGAAGACGAAGACGAGGGCGAGGCGGAGGGCTGAGGATGTTTCCAATCCAGCGTCCCCGCAGGCTGCGGAGCCAGGAGACGCTCCGCCGCATGGTGCGTGAGACCGAGCTATCGGCCTCGCGCCTGGTCCTGCCGCTCTTCGTCTGCCCTGGAAAAGGAGTCCGGGAACCGATCCAGGCGATGCCGGGATGCGCGCGGCTGTCGGTGGACGAGCTGGTGGCCGAATCGCAGGAGGCGCTGTCGCTGGGGGTTCCCGCAGTCATCCTCTTCGGCATCCCGCCGCACAAGGATCCGGAGGGAAGCGGCGCCTGGGCCGAGGACGGCATCGTGCAACAGGCGGCCCGGGCTCTGAAGAAAGAGGTCCCGCAGCTCTTCGTGATTACCGACGTCTGTTTGTGCGAGTACACCGATCACGGACATTGCGGCCGGATCGAAAACGGTGAAGTCCTCAACGACCCGACCCTGGAGCTGTTGGCCCGCACCGCGGTCTCCCAGGCGCTGGCCGGTTCCGACATGGTCGCTCCGTCCGACATGATGGACGGCAGGGTGGCCGCGATTCGAGCGGCGCTGGACGTGCAGAAGCTTTCGCGCATTCCGATCCTGTCGTACGCCATCAAGCATGCCTCGGCCTTCTACGGTCCCTTCCGTGAGGCCGCCGGCTCGGCGCCCTCCTTCGGCGATCGCAAGGCCTACCAGATGGATCCGGCAAATGCGCGCGAGGCGATGAAAGAGGCGACCCTGGATCTGGAGGAGGGAGCCGACTTGCTGATGGTGAAGCCGGCGATGCCCTGCCTCGATCTGCTGCGCCGCGCGCGCGAGCGGTTCGATGTGCCGCTGGCCGCCTATCAGGTAAGCGGGGAATACGCCATGATCTGCGCCGCCGCCGAGCGCGGCTGGCTGGACCGGAAGCTCGTGATGATGGAATCCCTCACCGCCATACGCCGTGCCGGCGCCGATCTCATCCTCACTTATTTCGCGAAAGACGCCGCCCGCGTCCTGAAGGCCGGATAGCGGCGCGACCGGACATCTTCTTGACCGACAGCTCCCGATCGCTTTTTGAGAAGGCCAGACGCCTGATTCCCGGCGGCGTGAACTCGCCCGTCCGTGCCTTCCGCGCGGTGGGCGGCGACCCGGTGTTCCTGGCGCGCGGCAAGGGAAGCCGCGTCTGGGATGTCGACGAAAAGGAGTATCTCGACTACCTGGGGTCGTGGGGTCCCCTGATCCTGGGACATGCACCCGACGAGGTCCTTGCGGCCCTCGCCGCGACGATGCGGCTCGGCACTTCCTTCGGCGCGCCCACGGCGCTCGAGGTGGAGCTGGCGGACAGGGTGGTGGAGGCCGTCCCGTCGATCGAGAAGGTGCGGATGGTCAACTCGGGCACCGAGGCGACGCTGTCCGCCGTCCGGCTGGCACGCGCCGTCACTGGACGCGACCTGATCGTCAAGGCGGATGGGTGCTACCACGGCCACGTCGATGCCCTCCTGGTGTCGGCCGGCTCGGGGCTGGCGACCTTCGGTATCCCGGGTACGCCCGGAGTGCCGCAGGAGGTCGCGGCCCAGACCCTCGTGGTTCCTTACAACGACGAGGCGGCACTGGAGCGGATCTACCGGCAACACGGGCCCGGGATTGCCGCTTTCATCGTGGAGCCTGTAGCGGGAAACATGGGGGTCGTTCCTCCCGGCCCCGGATACCTGGAAGCAGCACGGAGAATCACCCGGGAGCACGGCTCGCTGCTGATCTTCGACGAGGTGATCACCGGTTTCCGGGTTGCCTATGGCGGAGCCCAGTCTCGCTATCGAGTGCTGCCCGATCTGACGACTTTGGGAAAGATCATCGGCGGCGGACTTCCGGTGGGCGCTTACGGCGGCCGGGCCGATCTGATGGACCGTGTGGCGCCGGCCGGAGACGTTTACCAGGCCGGGACCCTGTCGGGCAATCCGCTGGCTATGGCGGCAGGTCTTGCCACCCTGGAGGCCTTGCACCGGCTCGATCCCTATCCTCGTCTGGAAGCCCTGGGCCACAAGCTGGAGAGCGGAATCATTGCGGCGGCCCAAAAAGAGGGGGTCCCGGTCCGCGTCCAGCGGGTCGGCTCGATGCTCACGGTGTTCTTCCGTGAGGGAGAGGTGACGGATTTTGCTTCGGCCGGGCGCAGCGATACAAGGGCCTATGGGCGCTTCTTCCACGGCATGCTGAGCCGCACGGTC
>DASTZC010000177.1 GCA_035764505.1 Candidatus Polarisedimenticolia bacterium | reverse complement strand
GCTCTCCTCCCCTTCGAGCGCTCCGCCGAACGCCACGCCTCCCAGCGTGATCCCGCGCGTCACGTCATGGGTCCCGGAGGGCATGTGGCAGGTGGCGCAGGTCGGCGCCTGGCGCGTATCGCGCGTGGCCGCGTAGGCGATGCCGTGCTTCGACTCCTCGTAGGCTTCGTTCTGCGGGTGGTCCGGTCCCACGTGGCAGGTGATGCAGGCCTCAGGCTGGCGCGCCTGCTCGGCGGAGAACAGGTGACCGGTGTGGCAGTAGTTGCACTTGCCGATGCTGCCGTCGGCAAATTTCCGGCCGATGGCGTGGCAACCCATGCACCCCAGCCGCTGCATCGCCGGGGTCTGGGCCATGAACTTGGCGTTGGTCTCCGCCATGGTGCCCGCGATGGCATGTCCCTGCTTGGCGAACTCCTCGACGGCCTTGGCATGACAGCTGCCGCAGACTCCCGCGGAGACCTCCCCCTTGGCCTTGATCATCTCTTCATGATTGGTTCCGTGGCAGGACTGGCAGGTGACGCCCCGGGCGAAGTGGACGGAGCGGCGCCACTGCTCCACCATTCCGGGATCGCCGCCGCCCTTCAGGTCGGCCGTGCCGTCGTGGCACGACAGGCAGTCGCCCGGGGCGGAGGCGCGCCGGGTGGGCGGGGAGACGAAGCGTTGCAGCGGGGTGAGCGAGACGGCAACGGCGGCCAGCAGGAGCACCGCGAGAGCCGTGGACGGAAAGAGCCACCTCGGCTTTGGTTCGCCGGGCGTGTCAGCCATCGAGCCTCGATACCAGAGAGAACCCGTTCGGTGCCATTGCAAACCACGAGGGGTAGGAAGTCTGAGTATACGGGGGGTCCGGCGGGAGCGTCAACGCAAGGGCGGCTCGCGTGCACCCCTGTGATATTCTCTGCCTCAGCTCATGGCGAAAGCGAACCCCGGAATGAGTATCTGGAGGGAGCGGGCCCACCTGGCCGGCTCGGTCCTCTTCTGCACCCTCGCCATCGTCCTTGGGACCCTTCTTTATCCGCTGGTGCTGGTCTTCTTCGGCTCCATCGCTCTCATCTATCCGCTTTTCCGGCGCGGGGGGGCCGGCGGCTCCGGCTCGCGCGGGACCCCTCGGGGAGCCATCGGGGCGTGAGATCCAGCGTTCCGGTCGCGCCGGCCGCGATCTTCCTCGTAATTCTGCTCACCGGCGCATGCGGACCGGCGCGGGAAAAGCCCGTGCCCTCGAGGACCGGTGCGTCGCAAAGCGCCGGGAGCCAGGACGAGAAGCTCCTCCTTCCCGCGGAAGCCGCTCGCTGGGTGAACCAGGGAATCACGGAGTACCGTCAAGGCCGGTACCACCAGGCCTCCGAATCCTTCACGAAGGCCCGCGACCAGGTTCCGGCCGACCTCAAGGTTTCGACCCTGCTCGGCACGGCGCTGCTTCAGGCCAAGCGGTATGCTCCGGCGCGCGAGGAGTTCCGCCGCATTCTGACGATCCATTCCGAAGCGGTCGATCCGAGGCTGGGGCTGGCGCGCATCGACATCCGGCAAGGCGACTTCGAAGGAGCCGCGGGGCTGCTCCGCGAGGTCCTGCAGCGCGAGCCGGAGAATCTGCAGGCGCTGTACAACCTTGGATTGATCCGCTACCGGGCGGGGGATTACGCCGAGGCGAGTGATCTGCTGGGACGGCTGCTGCGGCAGACGCCCAACCATCCCGAAGCGCACGTCACGCTCGGGCAGGCCTATGCGCGCCTGGGGAACGACGCGGCGGCCGAGAGCGAGTTCCGCGCGGCGATCGCGGTCAAGCCCGACGCGCGGGACGCCCACTTCCACCTGGCGACGCTGCTCCTGCGCGCCGGCAAGAAGGAGGAGGCAGCCAAGGAGCAGGAGACCTTCAAGAGGCTGTGGGATCGGCAGGCTGCGGACCGGGCGGCGGAGGGCAGGGCGCGCGACCTCTACCTGGCGGGGGACTTCCCCGGGGCGCTGGCGGAATACGACCGGCTGCTCGAGGTGCAGCCCGGCTCGGGACGGTTCCAGCTCGGGCGCGCCCAGTGCTTCCTGAAGCTGGGAAAGAAGGACGAAGCGATCGCCGCGCTCGAGAAGGCGGCCGCGGCGGATCCCGATCTGGCCGACGCCCATTACCACCTCGCGGTCCTTTACCAGGAGCGCGGCCAGGAAGAGAAGAGCGAGAGGGAGCGCCGGGCCTTCGAGGCCCTGGAGAACCTGGGTGAGAACAAGACCGGCTTCTAGCCTGGTACTCGCGGCGGCCGCGGCGCTGCTCCTGGCGCCCTCCTCCGGCCTCCGTGCAGCAGCGGCGCCCTCGCTGGTGCTCACCGAGGTCGCCGAATCCTCCGGCGTCAGCTTCCGCCACGTCATGGGGAAGACTCCGGAGAAAAACATGATCGAGACGATGGGGTCAGGAGTCTGCTTCCTGGATTACGACGGCGACGGCGATTCCGATCTCTATTTCGTCCAGTCGGGACCGGTGCCCGGCGCGCCGGGCAAGCGTCCCGGCAACGTCCTGTACCGCAACGACGGCAAGGGGAAGTTCACCGACGTCACCGTCGCCGCGGGCGTCGCCGGTGAAGGCTACGGGATGGGCTGCGCCGCCGCCGATTTCGACAACGACGGCGACCAGGACATCCTGGTGACCAACTTCGGACCGGACCTGCTGTTCCGCAACAATGGCAACGGGACTTTCACCGAGGTCGCGAAGCAGGCGGGCGTGGCGCACCCGCTCTGGAGCACCAGCGCCGCCTTCGCCGACTACGACCGGGACGGATGGCTCGACCTGCTGATCACGAACTACGTCGACTTCACCATGGCGAACAACAAATGGTGCGGCGATCACATCCGCAAGATCCGGGCCTATTGCCACCCCGACGCCTACCAGGGCGTCCCCGACGTGCTGTACCACAACAACCGCGACGGCACCTTCACCGACGTCACCCGCAAGGCCGGCTTGAACGAGCCCTGGGGAAAGGGGCTCGGCGTCGTGTGGAGCGATCTCGATGATGACGGCGATCTCGACCTGTACGTCGCCAAGGACTCGGTGCCGAACACCCTGTACCGCAACGACGGCAACGGCACCTTCACCGACGTGACACTCGACTCCAACACCGGCTACAGCGAGGACGGCAAGCCGGAAGCCAGCATGGGTGTGGATGCGGGAGACTACGACAACGACGGCGATTTCGATCTCTTCATGGTGCACCTGTCGGGGGAGGTGAACGAGCTGTACCGCAACCTGGGCGGATTGCGGTTCGACTTTGCGACCTACCCGTCCGGCCTGGGAGAGGTGAGCCTGCCCTTCGTCGGCTTCGGCACCAATTTCTTCGACTACGACAACGACGGCGACCAGGACATCTACGTCGCCAACGGCCACATCATCGACAACATCCAGCTCTTCAATGACTCATTGAAGTACGCGCAGCGCGATTTCCTGTTCGAGAACCTTGGGAACGGTAAGTTCAAGGATGCCGGTCGGGAGCATGGAGCCTACTTCTCCCAGGAATTCGTCGGCCGCGGCATGGCGCTGGCCGACATGGACGGCGACGGCGATTTGGATGTCGCGGTCTCGAACAGCGATCAGCGCGCCATCCTGCTGCGCAACGACGGCGGCAGCGCACGACACTGGCTGCGCATCAAGCTTCGGGGAACGCGATCCAACCGGGACGGGATCGGAGCGAAGGTGAGCGTGACGGCGGGAGGGAAGCGGCAGGTCGACGAGCTGCGCAGCGGCACTTCCTATTTGTCGCAGAACGAGCTGGTGGTCCACTTCGGCCTGGGCTCGGCGACGCGCGCCGAGAAGGTGGAGATACGCTGGCCTTCGGGCATCGTCCAGACCCTGTCCGACGTGCCCGCCGACAGGATTCTTCAGGTCACGGAAGCGGGCGTCCCGCCGTCCGGAAAGCCTGGGAAGATGCCGGCGCTGTAACGCCGGACCCGAATCGGAGGCCGAAGCCCGCCAGCAAACCGATGTCGATGCCGTTGTTCTGATCGATGATGTTTTCAATGAGCGCGGTCTGGAACGACCAGCGCCCCTCCACCCCCCGCCACCGCGCCCCTGCCAGGAGCTCCGTGCTGTAATCGGCCAGCGAGCCGTTCGCCTGCGCCTGGCCGCGAAAGACGCTGCGCTGCGTCTGCAGCTGGCCGATCCAGGAAAGCCGATCCGACCGGACGTACTCATACGCCATCCCGAAGGCGGCAGTGTCGCCGGGACGGATCGAGGGGACCAGGTCCCACGAGCCGATGTAGACCCAGGACGCCGACAGGTGCAGGCGGTGCTTTCCGCCGCGCAGCGTTCCTTCCGCCGCCAGCCCTGCGTCGAGGCTGCCGCTGCCTGCCAGGCGGGCGGCATCTCCCGTGGGGAATTTCACGGCAAGCGAGATGGCGGCGGCGCCGCGGGGAGAATCGGCCAGCGCCAGACGGCCGGTGAGCGCGATGTCGCCCAACGCGAACGAAGAAGGAGAAGAATCGGCGAAGTAGGTCTTGCCGTCCCAGGTCAGCACCATCTGGACCGCGTCTTGATCGTAGAACTCCCGCCCGCTGTTCCCCAGCGTCAAAGAGTTGTGGTACGACTCGATCGTAGAATCAAAGATTCCCCCGAGATAGGTGATGAAGGGAACCTCCAGGCCCCACTCCAGGCGATGGCCGATGCCGGATCGATAGACCAGGCTGAGGCGCGATTGCTCGGTGTCCATGAAGAAGAGGCTCTCGCCCGGGTTCTCCATCTGGATGTCGTCGACGTCGCCCCGCGTGAGGCGCTTGCGATCTCCGGTATCGAAGGCGAGAAAGTCGTCGCTGCCGGAAAAGGTGTTCGCGTAGGAGACAAGGACTTCCACCTCACAGGCGCCCCGGGGGAGGATCGACCCCGACCGGAACGGGAAGGAATAGAAGACCCAGTTGAGCGGGAACTGGTTCCTGGAACTGAACGGCCCATGCTCCAGCGGCTCCGGTGATGCCTGCTCGGAGGCGCCTGCGGGGGCTGCCAGCAGGCAGAAAAGCAACGCAAGCGCGGCGCAGCGCGCGGGCCCTGGCGCCATCATCTCTCCGAGAAACGTGAGAAAAGAGTTGCGGATTCTAGCCCTTGAGATAGACGGAGTAAAGAAAAGCGTCGTGTAACTGGACAAGCCTGCCCAAAACCACGGCAGACACCCCAAGTCGAGCGAGTCGAGAACTTGCGCGCCGTCTCGAGGGGAAACCAGCCACTGCGCGTGGGGAATCGGTACATCTGACCATCTGCGCTGCCGGGGTGAATGGACCCACCGCCCTCGCCTAACTCGTCTTCAATCCCTTTCGTTTGTTGCGATTACATCGGGATGACAATTCCCCGACACCCTTTGGCCCTGGGGTTGCAGTTGCTGCTAGGCGTTGACGAGGTTCTGCATAGGCAAGAGACGGAATCTCACTGGCTGGCAAAGGGGGAATCGGCATGGAAAAGACGTCTCGGACCCGCCGCACGCTGGTTGCCGCAGCCGTTTTCCTGGCCGTGACCTTTGGCGGCGTCGTCGTCACTCATTCGGCTGAAAACCCTCCTCCTCCCGACTCCCGAATCAGCCCCCGCCTCCTTCGCGTCATGGAGGGGGCGGGGTCCGATCCCGAAGGCGTACCGGTGGTCGTGATTACCGATTCCTTGATCGATCCCACTCAGGTGACCCAGGTGCTCTCCGGCGGCGGCGTCTTGCGGCGCACCTTCGGAAAGGTCGGCGGCTTTGCCGCCAACGTTTCCTCCGGCGGATTGAAGAAGCTGGCGGCGATGCCGGGCCTGGTGAGCATGACGGTCGATTCGTCGGTACGCTCCCTGAACGATCTGAACTACGTCACGGTCGGAGCCGACGTCGCCTCGCGGAGCTTCGGCGGACCGGTCGGGCTGGACGGGACCGGCATCACCATCGCCGTCCTCGATTCCGGAATTGCCGCGCACCCCGACCTGGGCGCGCGCCTCGTGAAGGAAGTGCAGATCGTCGGCCACGACAAGGGCTTTTCAGATCCTTACGGGCACGGGACCCACGTTGCGGGAATCATCGCCGGCGACGGCAACGCCAGTCGCGGCGAAGGATCCTTCCGCCGTCTCAACGGCATCGCCCCCGGCGCCCGCCTCGTCTCAGTGCGGGTGCTGGACGAGAACGGCAACGGCCAGGTCAGCGACGTCCTGGCCGGAATCGACTGGGTCATCACGCACCGGCAGGCCTACGACATCCGCATCCTGAACCTGTCGCTCGGACACGCGGTGGAGGACCCGGTGGCCCTGGATCCGCTGTGCCGTGCCGTCGAGGCCGCCTGGAAGGCGGGCATCCTGGTCGTCGTGGCGGCGGGGAATGCCGGCGCTTCCGGCTACGGCTCGATCGACAGCCCCGGAAACGATCCGGCGGTGCTCACGGTCGGAGCTTCCAACAACTACCTGACGGCCTCACGCTCCGACGACATCCTGACGAGCTATACGTCGCGCGGACCGACAGCCGAGCAGGTGCTGAAGCCCGATCTGGTTGCTCCGGGGAACCGCACCGTGTCGCTGCGCTCCGTCGGCTCGACGCTGGACACGACGTTCCCCGGGCTGCGCGTCAAGGAGCAGGCTTTCAATGCCGATCCGTCGCGCGCCGGTTCCGACTCTCTTTACTTCCAGCTGAGCGGATCGAGCATGGCTGCCGGGGTGGTCTCCGGCATGGCGGCCCTGATGCTCCAGGCCGACCCTGCGCAGAGCCCCGATACGCTGAAAGCGCGGCTGATGCGGTCGGCGGAGAAGCGGCCGGTCTACGACATCTTCTCCGAAGGGGCGGGGTTCGCCGATCTCGCCGCGGCGCTGACCGAGAAGGGGACGGCGCCGTTCCCCGCTCTCTCGCCGAAGGTGGAATGGACTCCGACAGGCCTGCTGATCCAGGAAACCGGCGTCGTCTGGGGCGACACGCTCTGGTCGCTGCCCGCGATGTACGGCTCCGATCCGCTGCGCGGCACCGGAAGTCTGTGGGCCGATCCGGGCCTGTGGGTCGTCTCGAGCTCCGCCGCGGGCGATGTCTCCGGCTCCTCCGTCGTCTGGGGCGGTGGCAGCAAAGTCGGCTCCTCCTCTGTGGTCTGGGGCGGCGGAGCCAAGGGCTCCTCGATGGTCGGAGCCGATTCGGTGGTGTGGGGCGGCGGCGCCAAGGGCTCCTCCACGGTCGGAGCCGATTCGGTGGTGTGGGGCGGCGGGATGCAGGGAACCGTCAGCGCCGACTCGGTGGTCTGGGGAGGCGGCTTGAAGAAGAGCGCGACCGACACGACGCTGCTGGGAGACAACGTGCCCCAGGAGCCTTAAGCCTTGTTCCCAGGGTCGTCAGGGCCCCCCTCGAGCCCCGACGGCGGCGCCGCCCCTCCCCCCGGGGCGGCGCCTGTTTTTTGTGCCGAGATGGAGGACAGGCGCTCTTGCACGAAGGGAAGCGAAGCGCGCATCAGAGCGCCCGGCGCCGCGAGCAGCGTGTAGTGCCCCCGCGGAAGCCAGCACAGCGCCGGCCGCTCCCAGGCCTCCCACAAGCGCTTCACCGAGTCGGCCAGCATGATGCGATCGTGACGACCCGCCACGAGGAGGATCCGCTCCCTCGGGATGGCGGGCCGCCAGCTCGAGGGTGAGATCGTGCTCCAGAAGCGCTCCAGCCGCCCGCGCTCGCCGAGTCCGGTCGCCTCGAGATCCTCGCGCACGTTGCGACCGAGGGGAGTCTCCAGGATCGGGGAGAGCAGCGAGTCGCCGCACCCCGCCATGACCAGGAAAGCCGGATCGGAGCGGACGCATCCGAGCAGCCCGGCGATGTATCCGCCCAGCGAATAGCCGAAAAGGCCCCACGGCCGCACCCCTTCCGCCATCAGGAAATTGATCGCCGCTTCCAGATCGACCACGCCCTGGCGGAACGCCTCGACGGTGAGCGCCGCATCTCCGGACACCATCAGCTCGCCACTGTAGACGCCCGCGGGTGTGCGCTCGAAGTGGAGAGGATGGGAGAGCATCAGGACCGCCCAGCCGCGCCGCAGAAAAGGACGGACATAGAGGTGCTCGATGCCGCGCCGCTTCCGATGGGCCCAACCGTGGCAGAGGACGACGAAGGGGGCATCGGCACGTTTCGCCGGCCGGTAGAAGCGGCCTACGGCCCGATTGCTCTCCGCCAGCGGAATCGGATGCAGGGAATCGAACTCCAGGCGCTCGATGCGGACATCCCGGGGCGCGTCCTCGACGATGCGTCGGACCTCGGGGATGCGGCCGTCGCATGAAAAGAAGCGCCGGGCGTCGGGGAACGGCGGCGGGTCGGCGTAGCGCCGCCAGGCCTCGGCGGGGGTGGCCAGGATTCGGCCGCGCTGGAAGGTTATCTTGTACCAGATGCGATAACGATCGATCCCCGCTCCCAGCGCCCGGTGCATCATGTCGTCTTCCCTGCAGACCGCGGCAGTCCGGGGAGCCTCACAGCGCCGCCTGCCGGTCCAATTCCCGGGAGCGGGAAGGCATGGGAAGCCAGCCGGCCAGGGGCACCGAGGCGAGCATCAGGAAAACCAGGCTTCCCGGCAGCAGGTAGCGCCCTTCCAGATGAATCGGAACCGTGACGGCGAGAAAGGCCGCGGGGAATGCCATCAGCGGCAGCAGCTCGCGCCAGCGGGGGCGCATCTCCCACAAAGCGAGCAGCGCCATGAAGAAGAGCGCCGGATCCCATAGGCGCTGCAGCATCTTCAAGGCGGCGGTCAGCGGATGGGCCAGCAGGTAGACGACCGGGCTCCCGCCCGTGCGGGCCCGGAAGGTGCTGAAGCTCGCCTCGGGCCGGTCGATTCCCGCCAATCCCCAGGGATTTGCCGGGAACAGGAGGCCGCCCACCAGCCGTTTTCCCCACAGTGCGACGACGAAACCTGGCCGGCTGCCGAAAGCCGAGTTCACCTTTTCTTCGAAGTAGTCGTCGTACTCCGGCGAGCCGTAAACGAGGCTGTGATTCTCCTGCAGGGCGGTCAGATAAGTGCGGCGGTCGTCCAGCACGGCGCCGAAGGGATTGTCCACTTCGCCGAAGCCTTCCCAGATGCTGGGCCAGAGGAAAGTGTTCGTGGGGATGAAGCGTTGGAAGAGGCGCTGATTGCGGGCCGCCCAGGGAAGCAGGACCAGTATCGGCAAGGCGACCAGCGCGGCGGCGCGCGGGGCGGCGCGCCACGGTCCCAGCGTGACGAAGATGGCGGCGGCGAGGAAGAGTGGCACGACCACGACCGTCGATTTGAGCAAGGTCCCCGCCGCCAGCACGGCACCCATGAGGACGAAGCTGCGCCAGGGATAGTCGTGCTCGCGGCTGCGCGCCAGGAGCCAGAGAAGCAGCGCCACCACGAAGAGGATCCACCAGTCGTACAGCGGCACGAGGGCCAGGCGGATCTCGGCGAAATTCAGGGCGGCGACGATTCCCGCAACGCGTCCCGGGCGCTCGCCGAAATAACGCCGGGCGGCTCCGAAGATCATGAAGGGAAGCAACGAGCTGCCGAGGATCTGCAACAGCTGGATGGGCAGGTAGCGATAGCTCCCCGTCAGCTTGAAAGAGACGGCCAGCAGGAACGGATAGCCCGGCATCCTCTGGATCAGCGGACGGGTCGGCTGATCGGGGGGATCCGGGAATTCGGCAATGTCCCGGAGCTTCCCCTGGCCGAGCTGCAGGTCGTACAGGAGCAGGATCTCGTCCGGCCCGGTCGTCTCCGACAGCCCGCGTCCCTCCAGCAGGTTCCTGGCCACCAGCCCGAGGGAGGTGGTGATGCCTCCCGAGAGATACTCGGTGCGCAGGAAGTGGAGCATCGGCAGCCGCACGGCGAGCGACAGCAGCGCCAGCAGCAGGAGGAAGCGCGAGCGGGTCATGGGAGGCATCCGGCCGGGCGGGAGTGCATCATCCGCGCTCCCCGGAGGCGGCCTCCGGCTTGCGAGCCATGGCGATGAGCGAGACGCCCACCGGGAGCTCCCAGTGCTTCAGCAGGTGACGCTCCGCGCCGAAGACGTCGGCCAGGCGGTCGTTGATCCAGTCGTTGCCGATGCGGACATCGGAGCGCCGGTCTCTCGGGCGGAGATGCCGCCGCAGGAGACGGGCGGCGTAGACGATCGGGAAGAGCAGCATGTTGTAGTAGGAGAGCTTCTCGATGCGAAAGCCGCTCTGCTCCAGGCGCGCGCGCAGCTCGCTCCGCCCGTAGCGGCGCCGGTGCTGGTTGATCTCGTCGTGCGGCGACCAGAGACAGCGATGGGCCGGCACGGTGATCAGCAGGAGGCCGCCGCCGCGCAGCAGCGATCCCGCGCGTGCCAGTGCCAAGGCATCGTCGTCGAGATGCTCCAGGACGTCGAACAGAGTGACGAGATCGAAGTCGCGGAAAGCCGGGACCTGGGCCGGAAAGTCCATCCGCAGTAGCTCGGCGGCGCCGTCGTAGCGCTGCTTCGAGTAGCGGATGGCCGCTTCGGCAGGATCGATCCCGGTCACCTGCCCATGCTCGGAGAGCAGCGGAATCATGCCGCCGGTGCCGCAGCCGATGTCCAGGATGCGCAGATCGCGCCGCGGCGGAAGCCAGGCCGCGATCAGGGAGGCCAGGATGCGCCGCCGGCCCACGAACCACCAGTGCCGTGCTTCGTGCAGCTCGGCGAAGTCCCGATACATGGAGGCATCCATGCTCAGGGCCGCTCGGGAAAGCCGATCTTCTCGTCCAGCACATAGAGAGGCCTCCGGCGGACCTCCTCGTAGACCCGCCCGACATAACCTCCCAGGATCCCCAGGATGATCAGCTGCGTGCCTCCCAGGAACAGGACGATTGCCGCGAGCGAGGTCCACCCCGCCGGGTTGCCATAGAGGAAGCGCGAGGCGAGAGCGTACAGCAGGTAGAGGAAGCCCAGGCCGGCCGCCACGAAGCCCAGATAGGTCGCCAGCTGCAGGGGAACGGTCGAGAAGGCGAAAAAGCCGTCCAGGGCCAGCTTGATGAGGTGGCGCGTCCTGTACTTGGGCTCGCCGGCGTGGCGCGGCATGCGCTCGTAGACGTGCTCGACCTGCCGGAAGCCGACCCACGACCGCAGGCCGCGCAGGAATCGGTTGCGCTCGGGCAGCGCGTTGATCAGCGAGACGACCTTGCGGTCCATCAGCGCGAAATCTCCCGCATCCAGCGGGATCTGCACATCGCTGATGCGGCGCAGGATGCGATAGAAGAGCGCGTAGGCGGCCCGCTTCGCGGCGCCTTCCTTGCGGCGGGTGCGCACCGCATAGACCACCTCGAAGCCTTCGCTCCATTTCGCCACGAGATCGGGAACCACCTCGGGAGGATCCTGGAGGTCGGCGTCCATGACGACGACGGCGTCGCCGTCGACATGCTCGAGCCCCGCGCTCACCGCCTTCTGGTGGCCGAAATTGCGGGAGAACGACAGGACCCGCACGCGCGCGTCGGCGGCCGCCATGCGCCGCAGCCGGGCCAGCGACTCGTCGCCGCTGCCGTCGTTGACGAAAGTGAGGCGGAAGGGAATGCCGCGTCCTTCCAGCGAGCGCGCCAGGCGTCCCCACAGCTCCTCGAGATTCGCGGCTTCGTTGTAGATCGGGACCACGACGTCGAGGTGGCTCGACAGCGAGCGGGTGTGGCCGGATGCGTCGGAGGGGCCGGCCAGCGTCAAATCCGGGCCTTTTCCCGAAGCGACTCGTAGGATGCCCCGGGACTTGCTTCGGTCTCCACGGGAAGCCCGAGCTGGGCCCAGCCCGGCTCCACCATCCGGCCGAAGGCATCGCGCGCGCCTCCGATTCCGGTGCGGACGTTCGCCAGATCGCGGTAGCCCGCGGCGGCGAGGATTTCGGCGGCCCGCTGCGAGCGCACTCCGGAAAGGCAGCCCAGCACGAGCTTCGCATCGGGCGCGAAGCTGGCCTGCATCACCGCCAGGAAATCCGGGTTGGGAGCCATCTGGCCGCGGTCGTCGGCATGGAACAGGGGGACATTCACGGCGCCGGCGGGGTGCGCCTGCGCGAACTCCGGCACGGAGCGCACATCGACGTAGGTGGCGCCGCCTTCGGCGAGGAGCGCCTGCGCTTCGTGCGGTGAAATCTGAGGTATCGGCACGCCTGGCTCGTCCGGGATCGGATCCCGCCGGCGGGATCGCGCGACATTATAGCGGCTGGGGGAATGCGGCGAAAGGAGGGAGGCCGGGGGCTTGCTCGGCGCTTTCGATCAGGATCGGCTAGAAGTCCTCGGCGAGCGCAGGAACCTCCCGACGCAGCGGTTCAAGGGATGGTTGCGTGGAAGCATCGGGAAGAAGCTTCCCTTGCGCCGGTCGAGGGTATCGCGCTCATGCGTCAGGAGCGGGTCCTGCGGACGAATCGAAAGGCCTTCCTCGCAGGCCAGGATTGCGGCGGCATGGTTCCCCGATCCGAAATGGATCCTCGCTAGGTTCAGGTAATGCTCCGGCTCGTACGGCTCCAGCTGGATGGATCGCTCGCACAGCCGGCGTCCTTCCTCGCAACGGCCGGAAGCCATGGCGAGCGCAATTCCGTAGTGCGAAAGGTACTGGGGCTGCACCGGCGTCTCGCCCGGGAAGGCGAGCTCGATGATGGCGCTCTGGAAGGTGCGCAGCGCGCGGTTGTAGTCGCGTCCGAGCGCCTGGCTCCTCGCGAGGCTCAGGAGGGCGGTTTCGTCGGTGTCAAACATCCGCTGCCCGGTCGGCACGTGAACTCCCCCAGGGTAGGCGCCCTGGAGGGAATATATCTTGTTTGCCATCAAGGGCAACGGCGAGTTCTGTCATGCCTTCGTCAGGCGGATGCCATGTTCAGGAGAGCCTCGCTTTCGACCTTTCTCCGTCGCAGCCGTGGACACGGATCCGACGAAAACTGTCAGCCTCCGCGGGCCGTGAAGGAACCGAATCCTCGATTGACGAAGCGGGAGACCCTTCGTATATTTCCAGCGTTTCCGACGCAGTGAAACGCGAACACGGCCGGGTCGAGGTCGGCGACCCCCGGTGCCGAAATAGCGGGAGAGCCACCTCGATGAAGCTGACACGCGCCGCCCTCCTCGCGGTCCTGGTCGGGTCGATCCTTCCGGCCGCCGTCTCCGCCTCCTACGTGAACTTCGAATCGTCCCAGGTCCATCCCATCGCTCTCAATGCCGCAACGAGCAAGCTTTTCGTTCTGAACACTCCCGACGCGCGTCTGGAGGTGTTCGACGTCGACGGGGAAGGGAGCCTGTCGCGATCGGCCTCGATCCCGGTGGGGCTCGAGCCCGTGAGCCTCGCGTGGCGGCTGAATTCCGTCACCGGAAGAGAGGAGGTCTGGGTCGTCGATCAGCTTTCCGACACGGTGAGCATCGTGGATTTGGGGCTCGGGCAGGTGGTGCGCACGCTGGCGGTCGGAGACGAGCCGACCGACATCGTCTTCGCCCAGGGAAGGGCTTTCGTCTCGGTCTCCCAGGAGGACTTGATCCGGGTCTACAGCCTTGCCAATCCGGCGCTGCCCCCCGTAGCGGTGCCGCTGTTCGGAAGACAGCCGCGGGCGCTGGCGGTCGGCGCGGGCGGCGCCCGCGTCTATGCCGTGCTGCAGAAATCGGGAAACCAGACCACCGTCATCGACGCCAACGTCATCGCCACCAACAATCCCAACCTCAACCTCACCCGGCTCTCTCAGCTCGGATTGCAGACCATTGCCTGCAGGGCCTGCGTCGGTGGCACGAACCCGGGGGCTTCCTGCACCAGCGGTTCGGACTGCGCCGGCGGCGGGTCCTGCCAGGGCTTGGCGCCTCCTCCTTATCCGCCGCTGCCCGCGGGAGTGGTCCGCAACCCGGCGCTCGTCGATCCGCCGGATGGCGTCCCGAAGGTCGGCCTCGTCGTCAGGTTCCAGGACGGGACCTGCCTGGCGGGCCCGACGCCGGGCGCTGCCTGCACCGCGACATCCCAGTGCGGTGCCGGGGGCACCTGCAGCGCCCGCTGGATCGACGAAGCGGGGCAGGACTGGAGCTCGTGCGCCCGCTTCCGCCTTCCCGATCACGACCTGTTCATTCTCGATGCCGCCAATCCTTCGCTGGCGCCGCAGACCGTGGATCACCTCGGCACCACGCTGTTCGAGGTCTCCGTGAACCCCGCCAACGGCAGGATCTACGTGCCCAATACGGACGCCCGGAATTTCGTGCGCTTCGAGCACGCTCTCGGCGTGCAAGGGCACGTGGTGGACGATCGGATGAGTGTCGTGGACCCCGCCGCGGGCAACGCGGTCACGCGCATCGATCTCAATGCGCACATCAATCGGGCCAGCGATCCCGCCGCCAACCTGGCGGAGCGACTGTCCAGCATCTCGCAGCCTGGGATGATGGTCTGGAAGGCCGATGGCAGCGCCGCGTATCTCACCGCCATCGGCTCCCGCAAGCTCTTCGTGGTGGACGGGACCTGCCTGGCGGGCAGCTGCATCTTCGGACCCGCGCGCGCCGCGCCGCACGCCGTGGAGGTGGGCGAGGGACCCACCGGTGTCGCCCTGGCGGAGGCGAAAGGCAAAGCGTACGTCCTCCTCCGTTTCTCCAATTCCATCGCCATGGTCTCCACTGAGTCCCTGACGAAAGTGGGAGAGATTGGGCTGCACGATCCGACGCTGCCCGCGACGCGCGACGGCAGGCGCTTCCTCTACGACGGCATCGACACCTCCGGTCACGGAGACGCCGCCTGTTCCAGCTGCCACATCTCGGGCGACATGGATGGCCTGTCCTGGGACCTGGGGAACCCCGAAGGCGATCTGGCGCCCTATTCAAGCCTGGGCGACAACGTGCGCTTCGTCATCCCGGTCGGCGGCTCCCCGCAGCCCTGCGATCCCGGCTCGCCCCTGTGCGCTTCGCACAGCGGCTTCGACCCGCAGAAAGGGCCGATGGCCACGCAGACGCTGCGTGGCATGCTCGAGCCGCTGCACTGGCGCGGTGATCGCTCCACGATGCGCGAGTTCAACAAAGCCTTCGTCGGGTTGATGGGCACCGCCGACATCGGTCCGGTGAATGGCGAGCCGGCCGGGCTCACCGCCCCCCAGATGGATCTCTATCGCAGCTTCGCCCTGGCCATCGCGATGCCGCCGAATCCGTTCCGCCGCGCCAACGATTCACCGCCGCAAGCCTGCAGCAACGACGTGACGAGGCTGTGCGCCGTGACCGCGGACTGCGTGGCCCCGGGAACCTGCTCCAGCCCGATGGTGCAGCTCCCCGGCAGCCCGTTCGCGGGCAATCCGGCGAACGGCGAGGTCCTTTTCAACACGCAGCCTTCCGATGCCGGCCAGCCGTGCACCGCCTGCCACGCCCATCCGTTCGGCGCCGCCGGCGGCAAGCTGGGTGGTGTCCCGCCGGTCGATCCGACGTCGCCCGACGCCACCGCCCTGTTCAACGGCAATGCCGACGGCTCGCCGCACAGCGATCTCGAGATCCCCCATCTGCGGAACATGTATGTGAAATTCGGCCCGCTCTTCGGGCCCCCGGGGACGGTGAACCCTCCCGAATCGAAAACCGGCTTCGGGTTCATTCACGACGCATCGATCCCGGACCTGGGGACCTTCCTGTCGGCGGGAGTCTTCAACCTGACGGCTCCGCAAGTGCGCGACATCGCGGCTTTCATGTTCTCCTTCCCGAGTGGCACCCGGCCTTCCGTCGGACGACACGTGACGGTGCCGCCGGGAGTCGCGCCCACCGGGACTCCTGCGGAGGAGAACCTGATCTCGGTGCTCCTGGGCGTGGGCAACCTCGCGGATGCGGGAAGACACTGCGAGCTGGTGGTTGCCGTCCCGTCCGCCGCCCGCCTGCGCACCTACGTGCTCGACGGGGGTGCTCCGGGCGGTTCGTGGACCGCCGACGTGGCGGGGGAGCCGCAGGTTACCACGGCGGTGCTGCGCAGCGGCGCCGCCGGAATGGTCAGTTTCCTCTGCGTTCCGATCGGGGAAGGAATCCGCCAGGGGATCAATCGCGACGAAGATGTGCGCTTGAACGGAGAGGATTGCAATCCGGCTGACGGCGGTGCCTGGGCGCCGACGGTGGAAGTGACGGCCCTCTCGGTGGCGAACGGATCGCCGACACCGCTCACCTGGGATCCGCAGGCGGGAGCTACCGGACCGGGGGTGCGCTACGAAATCGTCGGGGGAAGCTTGAGCCAGCTCCGCACGGCGGGGATCGGCTCGGCCACCGCGTGCCTGGCCGGCGATCTGGCGGCGGCCTCTTACCTGGATCCGCGCGCCAATCCGCCGGTCGGTGAGGGCTACTACTACCTGTCGCGCGCCGGGAATTCCTGCTCGGCGGGCACCTACGGCCCCGGACGAGCCGGTCCCGACGCGCTCGACTGCGGCAGCTAGGGTCCGTCGAAAGCTTTATTTGCTCGGAGGCTTCGGAGGCGCAGGGGCGGGCGCGGGCGCAGCTTCCGCGGGAGTGCTCCCAACGCGCGCATCGTTGACGGCCGCCTTGAACTCCTCGTCCGACATTCCCTTGGCCTTCTTCGCCACCAGGTTCAAGGCGTATTGGACCGGAATGACCTTGTTCGCATCGTCGGCGTAGATCGAATCGATCACCTTGATCACATCAGGGATCGACATGCCGCTGGGCACCAGCTTGGAGGAGGCTTCATCCAGGCAGCCCTGCTCGCAGGTGCTGCACGAGCTGGGTGCGAACTTGGAGAAGACCTGGATTCCGAGGAAATAGCCGGCGGCGAACAGCGACTTGTTGTTGGCATCCAGCTGCTTCCACACCGTTCCGTCGATCTGTCCCCCCTCGGCAAAGGCCCCGCCCGCCGGCACGCACAGCAGCGCCGCCAGCAGGAACAACCCAACCACACGCTTCATGGCTCCTCCCAGATAGAGTTTTAGACCTGGCGGAAGCGTGTGGGAATCGAACCCACCGGACCCGACTTTCGCCGCGCCCCACTGGATTTGAAGTCCAGGCGGCACACCAGCACCGATTCGCTTCCAGGGTCCCGGTACAATAAACGAGGAACCGCTATAATGACAAGCCGATGAGCCGTCCGTGCAAATCCTTCCTCAGAGCAGCTTTCACCGTGCTGGCCGTTTTGCTGATCGCTCTCTGCCCGGCGTGCGGTGGCGGCGCGGGTCCGGCCCGACCGGCCGGCGGAGGGTCTGCGGGAGGATCTGGCAAGGTCATCCTGATCGGAGTGGACGGCGCCGACTGGGGCGTCATCCGGCCGCTGATGGACGCGGGAAAGCTGCCGAACTTCCGCAAGATCGTGGAGGGAGGAGCGAGCGGAGTTCTCCATTCGATGGAGCCGACCCTGTCGCCCGCGCTCTGGACCACGGTCGCAACGGGACGGGAACCCGCCGTTCATCACATCGCCGACTTCATCGTCAATATCCCGGGCGGCGGCTACAAGCCGGTGACCAGCGACATGCGCGCGGTCCCTGCATTCTGGAACCTGATCGGGACCGGGGGGCGGGGAAAGAGGGTCGGCGTCATCGGCTGGCTCGCTTCCTGGCCCGCGGAAGCGGTGCAGGGCTACATCGTCACTTCCTACCTCCCTTACGTCTATGACTGGTCCACCGGACGCCCACTCAAGGGAACCGTGGTGGAGGGGATTCCCAGGCAGACCTATCCCGATTCCCTGCTGGGGGAGATCCAGCCTCTCAAGGTGGTTCCCGAGTCGGTGGACAAGGCGCTGTTGCGACGGTTCTACGATCCGCAGAAGACGGCGGTGCTCGGGAAGGATGCTTCCGAATGCGTGGAGGGATTTCTCTGGAGCCTCGCCTCGGACGAGACCTACCGGCGGATCGGCGCGAAGCTCTATCATGACGACCCGGTCGATCTGTTCGCTCTCTACTTCGGCGGGATCGACGTGGTGAGCCATCGCTTCTGGAAATTCAGCTGGCCCGAAGCCGAGCCCTACGGCGCCGATCCGGCCGAAGTGGAGGCGCTCGGCGGCGTCATCCCCGCCTATTACGGCTACATCGACGAGATCCTCGGAGAGTACCTTGCCAGCCTGGATGGGCGCACCACCCTGATCGTCCTTTCCGACCATGGCTTCAAGCCGGTGTTGGTGCCGGGCAAGCCGACCACCTCGGGACACCACCGGCTGGAAGGGGTCCTGGCTCTTTACGGAAGGGGCATTGCCCGCGGGACCGTCATCGAGGGGGCGACGCTCCTGGACATCCTCCCCACGGTTTTTGCCCTGCTCGACGAGCCGATCTCCCGGGAGCTTACCGGCAAGGTCCTGGCGGAAGCCTTCGAGCTTCCCTCTTCCGAGCGGCTCCATCTCACCTACGTCGACGCCTACCCGCCGCTTCCCGAAAGAGGCTCCGCGGCGGCCGGGGAGGCGATCGACGCCAACGTCCTGGAGCGCCTCAAATCCCTCGGCTATATCCGCTGAAGCCATCCGGCTGCGCGTCTTCCTTTGTTGCGCCCCCCGAAGCGCCTCGGCTATACTTCGCCCCTTCCCGAATGGGGCTGTAGCGCAGCTGGGAGCGCGCATGACTGGCAGTCATGAGGTCACGGGTTCGATCCCCGTCAGCTCCACCATCCCGGCTTTGTCCCCTTGAATTCTCCGAAGCTCGTTCCCCCTCCCTGAATCCATTTCCCCACGATCTTCCAAGTACCGGATTCCCTTTGGCTTGGACGCGCGACGCCGTCTCGACACTCCTGGTCATTCTCTGTCAGCGCGGATTTCAGTATTTGAATTGAAACGATGGCGCTGCTGCCCATATTCACCGAAGCGGAGCAGTTCGCCGCGCCGGTCGATGCTTCCGGACCCTCAATCAAGAAGGGACGCCGGAGAAGGGAGTGCAGGCTCATGGGACTGAAAGCCAAGCTGAACGATATGCACCTGACCGGGCTCGTGGGGCATTCCGAGTCGATCCTGCAGCCGGAGGAATCGCGCGTCCGCCAGTTGCTGGTGGTGGACGACGATCCCGGGGTGCAGGACCTGATCCACGATGTGCTGTCGGGAGCCGGCTATCGCGTCGAGACGGCCTTCGATTCCAAGGAAGCCATGGAGCGGATCGCCGAGAAGAACTACGACGGTCTCGTCCTGGACCTGGTCCTGCCGGCCGAGGACGGCCTGGAGCTCTACGACAGAATCCTGGAGCTGAACCCTTATCTCAGGAACCGGATCGTCTTCATCTCGGGCGAAGCGCGCGAGCACCAGCTCAAGAGGGTCGTGCGCAAGACCGGAGCGCATGTCCTCAAGAAGCCCTTCAATATCCTGGACTTGATTCGGGTCCTGCAGGATCGAGGTCTGTAGCGGCCCGGCCCCGGCCCCCAGGCCGACACCCCGGAATTACCCCGTCCTCAGCGGATTCCATGCAGCGCCCTCTCGAACCGCCCGCGCTGCCCGCGTTCCCCGCATGCTACAATTCAAAGCATCGATTCGAGATGCGGGGGACCACCGGTGTCGAGAACGGGTACTGCCTGCCGCCTGGCTCTCTTGCTCGGGCTGCTGGCCGGCTGCGGCCACGGCGGAAAGAACGACAACGACTCCGGTCCGAGGACCAACATCGATCTCACCGTCACCCAGTTCGCGGTGACGCCTTCTGCCGCCGACCCCGAGGACAGCCTTCACGTCACCGGCACCGTCCAGAACATCGGGAGCGAAACGGCCAACCCGATGCAGGGCGATTCTTTCGTGCTGCGATTCAACCTCTCCGCGGACGGGACCTTCGAGTACCGCGAGGAAGGGTTTCTGCAGCGCGTCATCACCGACCCCATCCTTCCGGGCACGAGCTTCGACTTTGCTTTCGATGCCCCCTACGGGGGCGGGGATACCCAGGCGAAGTTCGGCAACTTCTGCAACTCGATGGATTGCGTGCCGCCCGAGACCGGCGTGATCGGCGTGAAGGTGGACGGCGCCGACGTAATCAACGAAGTCAGCGAAGAAAACAACTTCCAGTTCCAGACTCTCGACGTGATTGGGACCCGGGTTGCGGTCGTTGCCTCGCTATGTGATTTTGGAAATCCCGGGATTGGCAGCGATGGATGCGAGCTGACCATCAGCGATGGTCTGTTTACCCAGAGGTACCATCAGCCATGCACCGGAGCCTGCAACGCCCGGGAAGTCGCGTTTCCCAACGAGCTGCACTCCCGGGTGTTCGCGAGCCTGCTCATCCGGAACTGCACTCGAAGCCAGGTTCCGAATGGTTCCTGCGGCGGAGCCTGGACCATCGAGGCGGAAACACAGAAACCCGGGCTGCCGGTGCTCAAAACGTCCTACCTGCTCCAGTGCCGCGCCAATTACCCCAACACGTCGCAGGGCTGTACCGCCGACATCGAGATCCGCGACCCGGACTACTGAGCCAGCACCGTCCTCCCGATGCGCCGCGTCGGCGCTCCCCACGATTGAGCAATGTACAGGAATTCGCGGTGCCGAGAACCAGCGCCGGCTGCGGCAATGGCGCTTTTTCCGGGCCTGCTGGCCGGCGGTGGCCGCGGCGGGGACGGCGAAGACAGCTCCGGCAGAAACCGACCCTGGTGAGCAAGAAGCGATTGGAAAGCGGATTGAGATCCGCAACGAGGGCTGTTAGGCGCGGTGTCCTAGCGGGTGCGCGCCGCGGCGGCGGGGGATTTCGCCTTTCCCGAAGGTTCCCTGCGGGTGCGCGGCCCGGCCGGCTCCGTCCGCTCCCCCTGGGCCGAGCCCTTCGAGGGACGCAGCGCTTCCCGGAGCACGTCGCCGATCTCCCGCGCGAACTGGAAGGTCATCGTCTTGCGCACCTCCTCCGGAATGTCGAGGAGGTCCTTCTCGTTGCGCGCTGGCAGGATGACGGTGCGGATTCCGGAGCGCCGTGCGGCCAGGACCTTCTCCTTCACCCCGCCCACAGGAAGCACCTTGCCGCGCAGCGAGATTTCCCCGGTCATGGCGAGATCGTGCCGCACCCGGCGGTTGGAGAGGAGCGAAGCCAGCGCCGTCGCGATGGTCACGCCTGCCGAAGGGCCGTCCTTGGGGATGGCCCCGGCCGGTACGTGCAGGTGGATGTCGGTGCGCGAGAAATCAGCATCGAAGATTCCGAGCTCCGCCGCGTGCGAGCGCACGTACGACAGGGCCGCGTGTGCCGATTCCTTCATGACGTCGCCCAGCTGTCCGGTCAGGTTGAACCCGCCCCTTCCTTTCATGCGCGACGCCTCGATGAGCAGGATGTCGCCGCCCGCGGCGGTCCAGGCCAGGCCGGTTGCCACACCCACCTCGTCGCGGCGCTCGGCGATCTCGGGCAGGTAGGGGGCCGGTCCCAGGAATTCGGTCAAATCCTCGGTGCCGATCTTGCCGCGGGCGGGCTCGCCCAGGGCCACCGACTTGGCGATCTTCCGGCACACCTGCCCGATCAGCTGCTCCAGCCGCCGCAGTCCCGCCTCGCTGGTGTAGCCGCGAATCATCTCGACCAGGATCTTTCGATCGAAGCCGAGCTGGTCGGTCTTCAAGCCGTGGCTGTCGATCTGACGCGGCACCAGGTATTGCTTGGCGATCGCGACCTTCTCCTCCTCCGTGTAGCCGGACAGCGGCAGGATCTCCATCCGGTCGCGCAGCGGCTCGGGGATGGTGTCCAGGCGGTTGGCGGTGGTCAGGAACATCACGCGCGACAGATCGAAGGGGACGTCGAGGTAGAGATCGAGAAAGCCGGAGTTCTGCTCCGGATCGAGCACCTCGAGCAGCGCCGAGGCGGGGTCGCCGCGAAAATCGCTGCCGATCTTGTCGATCTCGTCGATGATGAACAGGGGATTGGCAGTGCCGGCGCGGCGGATGTTCTGAATGATCTTCCCCGGCATCGCACCGACGTAGGTGCGGCGGTGGCCCCGAATCTCCGCCTCGTCCCGCATCCCTCCCACCGACATGCGGATGAACTTGCGCCCGAGCGCCTCGGCAATCGACTTGCCGAGCGAAGTCTTGCCCACGCCTGGAGGCCCGAAGAAGCAGAGGATGGGCCCCTTCATGTCGGCCTTCAGCTTGCGCACCGCCAGATATTCCAGGATGCGGTCCTTGATCTTGTGCAGCCCGTAATGGTCCCGCTCGAGAATCTCGCGAGCCTTGGCGATGTCGAGATTGTCGGTGGTGACGCTCGTCCAGGGCAGCTCCAGCAGCCAGTCGAGGTAGGTCTTCACGACGCTGTACTCGGCCGAGGCCGGGTTGATGGTGGCCAGGCGATCCAGCTCGCGCGTCGCCTCCTTCAGCACCGCCTCGGGATAGTTCCCCTCGCCGAGGCGCTTGCGCATCTCGGTGATGGCGGCTTCCGCCTCGTTCCCCTCGCCCAGCTCGCGGCGAATGGTCTTGAGCTGCTCGCGCAGGAAGTACTCGCGCTGCGACTTGGAGATCTCCTCCTGGGTCGCCTCCTGGATCTCCTGCCCCACCTTGATCTGGTCCAGGGCCCGCTTCAGGAGCCGGATGGCGCATTGCAGCCGCTCCAGCGGCTGCAGCGTGCAGAGAATCTCCTTCTTGTCCTCGAGCTTGAAGTTCAGGTGATTGGCGATCTGGTCGGCCAGGTTCCCCGGACCGGTGAGGTTGTTGCGGATGAGGTGGAGGATCTCCTCGGAGACCCTGCTGTCCTGCCGGACGAGGGTCTCGAGCAGGTGCAGCGCGTTGCCCATCAGGACGTTGGCCTCCATCGACTCCACGTCGGGCTCCTCGATGCACTCCACGCGGGCCTTCAGGTAGGGGTCGGTGGCGGAATACTGCGTCACCTTGAAGCGCGCCAATCCGAGCAGGATGATCTGGATGGTGTTGCGCGACACGTTGATACGCGTGACCAGCCGTGCCGCGACGCCGATCTGCGTCAGGTCCTCGACCGGCGGGAAGTCCAGCCCGCTGCCGCGCTGGATCACCAGCCCGACGATTCCTTCGGGAGGCAGGTCCCGGACGAGCTGCAGGTTGCGCTTGCGCACCACCTGCAGGTTCACGACGATGTTGGGGAAGACGATGGTCGAAACGAGCGGAATAATGGGCAGCTCTTCCGGAATCTCGAATTCCTGCGGGTGAGCTTCCCGTTCGGAGATCTTCGGCACGGGGTCCTCCTGTGGGTGGCGCGGGCGCCCCATTTCTAACCGGCGTCGGGGCGGACCCATTCCTGCCCTCCGGGGGGGCCGGGGTCTACCTCAATATAGGTTCGGGCGCGCCAGCGCGCCCGTCGGCGGTCAAGGTATATCCGAGCATCCGGTAGAGCAGCTTCGCGGCCAGGAAATCGGAAGCGGGCTGTCCGGCGATCGGGGCGAGCTCCATGAGGTCGAATCCGACGATGCGGCTGCGCCGCGACAGCTCCCGCAGAAAAGCCAGGGCCGTATACCAGTCGCCGCCGCCGGGCTCCGGGGTTCCGGTTCCGGGCACCATCGAGGGATCGAAGAAGTCCACGTCCACGGTCACGTAAACCTCGCCTTGGGCAGCCTGCAGGGCCTCCTCGAGCCAGCTGCGGTCCCGGCAGACGCGCAGGCCCGAGATGAGGAGGGCCGGATTCTTTTCCAGGTAATCCGCTTCCTCACGGCAAAGGCTGCGGATTCCGATGCCGACGGTGGGAATGCCCATCTCGCGTACCCGCCGCATCACGCACGCATGGTTGTACCTGGAGCCTTCATATTCATCGCGCATGTCGCCGTGCGCGTCGAGCTGCACCACTGTGAGCCGCGGGTGGCGTCGATGGTACGCGGCCACCGCCCCTGCCGTGATCGAGTGCTCGCCCCCCACGGTCACCACCAGCTTGCCCATATCAAGATACCGTGTGACGGCGGCGTGGACCAGTTCAACCATTTTCTCGGGCGGATCCTGGTTGCCGGAGACGGCCGCTGCCGTGTGGATTCCCCGGGTATAGGTGTCGATCCCCAGCTCTTCGTCGTACAGCTCGAGGCTGCAGGAGGCGGCAATGAGCGCCGCCGGGCCGTCCGCCGTCCCTTTACCATAGGACGCGGTGCGATCATAAGGGACGGGGAGAAGCACGGCTCGGGCGGGGCCCAGGTCGCATTCCGGGGGGCCGATGCCGAGGAAGTTCTCGGGGTGGATTTCCATGGTCCTGCTCGTGCCGGGGCAGGAGGGTCTAGGGGATCAGGACGGCGGCCGACACCACCGTGGTCCAGACGCCGTTCTTGTCCCCCACGGCGGTCTGGGTCACGTTGATCGTCTTGTAGAACTCGCCGCTAATCTTCCAGACCTCCTTGCGCTCGTCGTAGGACTTGTCGGGATCGAACTCAATCCCGAGGATGGTCGCCAGCATCTGCGCGGCGAGGTCTTCCGCGTAATCTCCCGCCTTGTCCTC
>DASTZC010000176.1 GCA_035764505.1 Candidatus Polarisedimenticolia bacterium | reverse complement strand
CGGCTCGTCCAGCAGCCGGCTCCAGGTCCAGGTGCACGTAGTGCAGCTACCGCTCGGGGAGCTGCACCCCGCAGCGGTTGCCTTGTAAAGGCCTCCCGGCGAAGTCAGGCTCCGGGTCGTTCCCACGTAGAGCTCGTTCGCTGGACCCACCTTCAACGAAGAGATCGTCGCGTCGCAGGGCGCATTCGCCAGACATACTCCCGATGAGTTGTGGGTGACGCGACACCAGGCGGGAGTTCCGCTGCCTGGATTGATTGCCAGGAAGAGACATGCACCACTATTGCAGGGAGCCTCCTTGTCGCAGGGAGGCGAGCAGAACAAGTCCTTCCTCAAGCCGACATAGAGACGGTTCTTGACGTCATCAACGGCGACCTGGGACGGAATGAAGATCGACGGAAGGACTCCCACCCCCGCCGCGCCAATATTCGTCCAACCTGAGTCTTTCCGGTAGACGCCGCGCGAGGACCCTTCCATCGCAGCATAAAGAGTCCCGTCCATCTGCCCGAGCCGCAGCGGGCCGCCTTCCGGCAATGCCCCGGGATCCACTCCAGGAATGCCGCCGACCCGTGTCGGATCCCACGTTCCCAATCCGGAATTGAAACTGACGGAAACGACCCCGCTTCCTTGGCCGCCCTCAACCGTTGCGTAGGCGTGGCCCTGATCTTCGACGACGATTGAGCTGACGGTTCCGCCATAGAGCCCTAGCGATCCCCATGTGAGCTGCTTTCGATCCCTTCCCTCCTGGCGATACGTCTCTCCGCTATCGTCGCTGATGAGCAGGAGGTTGTCCTGGTCCCCGTAGAACACCATCGAGCCTTCCGCCTTTACATCGTGAGTCACGACGTCGTTCGTGACTCCCCGCCCTTTCCAGAAGGTTCTTTGCGCGGACGGGTCCGCGTCATGCGTAATCTCTTCCCAGGTTGCGCTGCCGTGGGCTTTCTTGTAGCTCCAGAAGCCGGTGCTCATGAAGAGCGTGTCGTGGCCAACTGCGCCTTTGCCGGTCCCGATGCCGTAGATTCTGCCGTAGCCATAACCGAAGCCACAGCCGCCGTGGTCATTGGGATCCAGTGGGTCCGCCGGCTCGGTGTTGGCGCGCTTGTCGATCACGTTGTCGTGGTGAACAAAGCGGGTCTCATGGGTCCAACTGATCCCACCGTCAGCTGATTTCCATACGCCATCGACGGGATTGAAGTTCGACAGATCGGTGCCTACGTAGAGACTGAGTGAATTGTTGTTAGAAGGATCGTTTCCGAGAGCCAGAGCGCGATAGCCTGAATAGGTGAAACCCTGGAACGACTCGATGGTCGGTAGGCTGTTGCTGAGCCGAAGAGTGACGTTATTTGCCAAGGTCACACCCCGGGTGCGGTTAGTGTAGATCCAAATCCGAACCGACACCGCGTTGTCCGGAATGAGGACTTCAGTCTCGTACCTGCGCCAGTCGAAAACGAGGTCTCCGGCAGCCCACAGATTCGTGTAGGTGTAAGGATAAACACATCTGCTTTCAGCAACCCCTTGCGTACCCGCGATATCAGAAAAGTAGAAGATTCTGCCGAAAAACGATGTGGGGTAAGCATCCGGAGCCGAGGAGAACTCGAGTTGGTTGGCTTTTCCGAAAGCCGACACTCGATATCTGGCGCCCGGTGTCACGGAGATCGCGTCCGTCTGAACCCCGACGACGGGCTGATCGACATTGTCGGTTTCGATTTTCAGGTCCCACGAATCGGGTCCGCCTTGGTGGGCAACCCTGGATACATTGCCGCTACTGTTTGCGAGGTAGTTCCAGCCGGAGGGCGGAGTTCCGCCGATCTCGAAGCCACCGTTCGGCAGGATGTCGGAGCCGTCGATTCCGTTTGCAGGCTCGAATCCCGTTGTCCCCCAGTCAATGCTCCTATAAACTCCGCCCTGCCAGGAATCGGGGCTGCGGTAACCGTCCACGAATACTCCCGCCTGGTAGAGGCGGTCGTCGATCTCCGTCAACATCGAGATGTACACCGTGCCGGTCGATGGGTCATAGGCGAGCTGACCGCAGTTCTGATGGGGCAGCCCCGTTCCCGACAATAGGCTCCATGTCTGTCCGCCGTTCAAGCTGCGATACAGCCCCTGGTTCGTCGACACCAGGATCTTCGTCGCGTCCCACGCCGGCCCGGGCGTTGGGTCGATGAGAATCGATCGCACGTTCGGATTGCTCCCGTTGGCGATCGAACAGTCGTTTCCCGCCAGAGAAACGGGGGATCCAAAGGTTGCACCGTAGTCCCCGCTGATGAAAATGCATCCCAGGACCGGACCAGGCTCGAATCCCCAGGCGTTTCCGGGGCCGAAAATGCTTCCCGACCCGGCGTAGACGTGCTCGGTATGATTCGGGTTGACGGCGACAACGGCCGCCCCTCCGTAAACGTTGAGAGACTGGGTCCAGCTGGCTCCTCCGTCGGTGCTCTTGAGCACACCGCTCAGAGTTCCCGCATAGACCCGATCCGTGACCTCGGGATCGTAGGCGAAACTTTCGACGAAATAGTGGCCTCTGTGTCCATAGGGATCGGTGATGGCCCCCACGTTCTTATTCTCCCACGTACCCCCGCCGTCCTCGGTTCGATAGATTCCCCCCGTGTCCGAGCCCATAAGGACCTTGTCCGGATGCTTCGGGTCCACGGCCACTCCCAGGTTGCTTCCTCCGCCTCCAGGCCCCTTCCCTTCCCAGGAAATGTCCCCGTCA
This sequence comes from Candidatus Polarisedimenticolia bacterium, assembly GCA_035764505.1. Lineage (NCBI taxonomy): Bacteria > Pseudomonadati > Acidobacteriota > Candidatus Polarisedimenticolia > Candidatus Polarisedimenticolia bacterium. The sequence goes on along the minus strand of DASTZC010000176.1, from coordinate 10,254 downwards.
TTCGCGATGACTAGGCTCAGGATCCCCATGGCGAGCAGGCACAACACCCCAACTCCGGCCCACGATCGGCGAGTACGCTTCATCGGAGTCTCCTTTCGACACCTGTGGTGTCAATGACCTCCCTCTCTTCTCGGTCACCTGGAACACAAGTCCGCTGGTTTTTTGGGTTGGTTCTGGCGCGGGCGCTACGCGGCGGCTAGTCGAACAGCCTCAACTGCTGGCTGCCCTTGGAAACGAGGCGGAGGCGGTGGGATTTCTCGACCTGGGTGAACTTCTCGAGGGCGGCTTTGAGATAGCGGTCGGTCTCGGGATCCTGGAGCGTCCGCACCAGGGCGGCGGTGTCCAGGCCGACGAACCGGTCCAGAACGCCCATCTCGCGTAGAACCATCTCCAGCCCTTTCCATCCCGTCTCCCCGGGGTCCGGGAAGCGCACCGTCTCCTGCGCGCTTCTCCGGATCTCGTGCTTCGAGCCCGCGAGGACCGTGGCTTTCTCCTTGTCCATGAGCGCGAGGATCGCCTCGCGCACCTTGGCCAGATCGTTGTCGACCCCAAGTTTGCGTGATTCGAGGTCCGCCAGCCGATCCACCAGCTGCACGCCGGTGTCGTTGGCGAACTCGTTCTCCTCCATCGGCGCCACCTTCAGGCGATGCTTCCAGAGGGGGCACATCTCCTGATACTCGCACCAGCGGCACAGCGCACTCTCGGTGGGCGGGAACTCTTTCGTCGACTCGACCCGCTGGATCAGCTCCATCGTCTTGGCCTTCAGGGCTTCCAGCGCCTCGGGATTGCGCGAGGAGCGCAGCTCCTGGTTGAAGGCCAGGTAGTGCCAGATGAGCCGCACCTCTTTGGCGTCGGGGAACTTGGCCTGGATTCCGAGCTGATAGAGCGGCAGCTGGCGGTCGTTCTCGAGATCCTGCGCCCAAGGGAGCGAGCTGCTGGTCTTGTAGTCGTGGACCTCGAAGATGCCGGGAGCGACCCGGACGATCCGGTCCACGAAGCCTTCCATCCGGTACTTCCCTTCGGCATCCAGCGGAATCCCGAGCTTCTCCTCCAGCCCGAGCGTCACGCCGTCCTTGAACGGATGGTAGGTCCTGTAGAACTCGGTGATGCAGCGCTCGCCCACCTTGCGGTAGTGGTCAGGGGTGTATTCGGTCTTGACGATGCGGATTTTCGGGTTGTACTGCGCCTCCCAGTTCCGGTGATACAGCCCGGTCATCTCCTCCAGCTCCGTGACCTTCTCCATCATGAGGTCCTTGAACAGCTTCTCCAGGGCCTCGTGCACCCGGTTCCCCATGAACGCCTCGATCCCCTGGACGTCCTTGCGGATCCGGTCGATGTAGCGGTACTTGTACTGGAGCTTGCACTTCTCGTACGAGGACAGGCGGGAGTGCGAATAGGTCGGCATCGGGTCTCCGCGGCGCAGACGGAGAATAGCCGAGGCGGGCTCTTTCCCGCAAGAGGATCAATCCAACGATTTGGAGGAAAGGGTCAGCTGCGCGGCTCGAGATGAACGGTGTGGCCGTCCTCGCGCAGCGCCAGAGTCGCCTTCTTGGCGTCGGCGTGGCGGACCAGGAGGTAGTCGGTGTCGAAGGTGGAGATGGCGAAGACGCTGACGCCGCAGCGGGCGAGCGGGGCGACGAGCGATGACAGGACGCCAATCGTCGTGAAGGGAATCGGTCCTTTCAGCCGGTAGGCGCGCCAGTCGCGCTCGGCAGGGATCTGCACGGGGACGCTGACGTCGTCACAGACGATGCTGAGCTCCTCCGGCGTCCGCGTAAGCGAAAAAAAGGGGCCCTTGCGGGCCCATTCGGGTATCTCGGATTCGGGATCCAGCCGGCAGACCGCCAGGGGCTGCCGGAGGAGCGTCAACTCCATGGCTTCAGGCTCCTGCCTTGTCGTCCTTCTGGAGGGAGCACTTGTAGCCGGCCTTCTCCACGGCCTTCACCAGCGCCTCGGGTGTGGTCTTTCCCTTCTCGTAGATCACGGCCGCCTCGTTCTTCTCCAGGTTGACCTCGGCGCTCTTCACCCCGGGGGTCTTCTCGAGGGCGGCCTTGACTCCCTTGGCGCACCCATCGCAGGTCATGCCGCGCACCGACAGCTTCACGTTCAGATCGGCCGTCGCCTCCTCGCCCGCCAGCAGCGGCGCCGCCGTCGCCAGAAGCAGGCCCAACATCACCGCGCAGGCACTCATTTTCCTCAGTCTCATCTCTCTTCCTCCTTGAATAGGAGCCGCTATTATTGCAGCAAAACCCGCATGATTCCCCGATGGCTACAACTTTTTACATCCGTCCAAGCCGTCCTGGGTTACTTCCCTCCCGTCGAGGACGGTCCGGAGGATTCTCCCACGCGCGTGTAGCTCAGGTCGTATTCCGTCGTCCAGGTTTTGCCGCCGTCCGTCGATTGCTCCGAAAACTGGCGGACCTTACCGGGACCGAGGTTCGTAAAGCTCAAACGCCGCTGCAGCACCTTGCCGTCCCGGCCGCGCGTCTCGGCGCGGAAGCGCATGACACCGTCCTTGTAGGTCCCGTCGACGAACTCGGTGACGTCGCCCTGATCGTCCACCCAGGTCTGCTGCCAGGAGCCCTTGTATTGATTGTACAGATTGATGCTCTTGCCGCTGCTCCCGCGATGCCCCGTCCAGTTCTCCAGCAGGACGCACTCGCCCAGGATGAGCTGGATCTCGTTGGTGCCGGCAAGCTGCCCCTGCGGGGTGCGCACCTCCCACTTGCCCACCCAGAAATCGAACTGCCGGGCCTCGGGGAGCGCGGCGCAGGGACGCGACGCGGCATCGATCTTGGTCATCGCCGCGTCGAAGCGCGGGGTTCCCTTGAGCGCGGCGAGGTCGGCATCGCCGGTGATCACCGCCGGCTGCGAAAAGCCCGCCCCGGCCGCGCCTTCGACCCACTTCAGGGCATCCTCGCGGCGCCCCAGCTTCGCATAGCAGGCGGCCAGATTGACCATGACGTTGGGATTGTGCCCGATCGCCTCCGCCTTGAGGTATGCCTCGATGGCCGGCTCAGGGTGCTGCTGCGATTGCCGGGCCAGACCGAGGCGGAACCAGGCCCTGCCGTTGGCCGGCTCGGCGGCCGTCATTTTCTCACAGGCCTTTTCCACCCTGGCCCAGTCGCCCGCTCCGAAGCAGTCGGCCGCCGCGGCGCCCGCCGGCGCTGGAGCGGTTGAAGCTGCTGCGAAGAGCGGCGTCGGCAGAACCACCATCAGGAGCGCGAGTGACTTCGAGAGCGCACAATTCTTCCAGTTCATGGGGGGATTGCTCCAGGGGGGATGGGAGGATGCGTGGAGTCGGAAGAGAGGATAGCACAACGGCTTCAGCCGGTGGAGAGCACCCGACAGGACTGCGCCTTGAACACCAGGTGCACCGCCATCCCCGGAGCCAGCGCGAGCCGCGCCCTGGCCTGTTTCGTGATGCTGGCCACCATCGCCTGCCCGGCGGAGCCCATCGCCACCACCACCAGGACCGGATGGTCTCCGTCGCCGCCTACCCCCTTCTCGCGGATTTCTTTGATTCTGCCGGGAATGATGTTCTGTGCGGAGATTTGGTCGGGACGGCCCAGCGACAACAGGACCTCGTCGGCCCTGAGCGAGACGAGCGCCTTGCCGCCGCGCGGCAGATCCACCCGTGGGGCCAGGACGCTGATTCCGGGCTCCAGCTCCAGGAGAAGCCCTGCCTCCCTCGCCTCGGCTACGGAGCCCTGCAGCACATTCTCGAATCCATCCTCCTGGAACATAGGGAGCATCGCCGTGTCCAGGAAGACCGACTCCGGCGGCCCCGCGGCGAGGACCCGCCCCCGATCCAAGACCAGGACCTCGCGCGCCAGGACCTTCATCTCGGTGACGTCGTGGGAAACGGTGATGGTGGGAAGTCCGAACTGCGCTTGGACCCTCAGCAGGAAAGGCAGGATGCGCCGCCGCAGCGGCAGATCGAGCGAGGCGAGCGGCTCGTCGAGCAACAGCAGCTCCGCGCCCGACAGAATCGCCCTTCCGAGGGCGACTCGCTGTCTCTCGCCTCCGGAAAGATCCCCAACCGGAGTGGCCTGGCATTCCGCCAGCTCCAGGACCTCCACGACGCGATCGAGGCTCGGAGCGGCGTTGCGGCCGCGTCCGGCACGCGAGCTCCCGGCCAGCAGGTTTCGCGTCACGCTCCAATGCGGGAAGAGCAAGGTATCTTGCGGCACGTAGCCGACGCCGCGCTGCCGCGAGGGCAGGTCGATGCCGTGCTCCGTGTCGAGCCAGGTTTCGCCGTGGACGCAAATCGATCCGACGGCGCGGCGCAGCCCCGCAATCGATTCGAGCAGCGTCGTCTTCCCGGCGCCCGAATGGCCGAAAACCCCCAGCAAAGGCTGGCACGTCTCCCAGCGGACCTGCAGGGTGAAGCGTCCCTGGCTGGCGCCAACGTTCAGCTGGAGATGCGTTGCCATCAGCGAGTCGCGCTCCGGCGCAGGAGAATCTCGACGCACCAGACCGACGCGAAGGCGAGCGCGGCGGTGATGCCGACTAGCAATCGCGCTTCCTCATCCCGGCCGATCTGGATGTCGTTGAAGATCGCCAGGGCGAGGGTCTGGGTCTTCCCCGGAATGTTCCCGGCGACTATCACCGTCGCGCCGAACTCCCCCAGCGCGCGGCTGAATCCAAGCACCATCGCGGCCACCAGCCCGCGCTTCGCCAGAGGGAGGGTGATCTTCCGGAACACCTCTAACGGAGACATGCCGAGTGTTCTTCCCATACCTTCCAGGCGCGGGTCGACTCCCTCGAAGGCGACCCGGGCGGTGCGCACCACGAGAGGCAGCGCCATGATGGCCGAGGCAGCGACCGCTCCCTTCCAGGTGAAGAGGAGGTCGAGATCCCAGCGGAGCCGGTTCACTCCGAGAAGGCCGTTGCGCGCGAGAAGCGAAAGGAGGAGGTAGCCGACGGCTGTAGGCGGGAGGACCAGGGGAAGGTAGGTGAGCGTCTCGATCAGACTCCTCCCCCAGAACCGGCGGCGCGCGAACAGCAGTCCCAGCAGGACGCCGGGGACCAGAATGAGGAGGGTGGCGCCGAGAGCCACCTTCAGCGAGATGGCCAGCGCCGTCCAGGGCGAAGCGCTCACGGAGCCGGGCTCAACCAGATGAAGCCGCGGGTCTCGAAAACCATCTTGCCTACCGGTCCGTCCAGGCAAGCCAGGACCTTGCGTGAGATGGCGACATTGGGCCGCCCCTTCAGGATGGCGATCGGATAGGAGATGGAAGGCCCCTCTCCGCGCGGCACTTCATGGACGACGTTCACCTTCTTCGTGATGAAGGCATCAGTGCGATAGACGATCCCCAGCTCGACAGCTCCCGATTCGACCGCGGCCAGTGCCGCACGCACGTCGACGCCCGGCACGACCTTGTCCTTGACCTCTTCCCAAACACCCAGCTTCTCCAGCCAGGCGCGGGCGTACTTGCCTGCCGGCACGGCCTCGGGGTTGGCGAGAGAGAGATGTTTGGCGCTCAGCAGGAGGTCCTTCACGTTGCCGACCTCCGGCGCCGCGGCATCGGCAGGCGCGATCACGACGAGCTGATTGCCCACCATCGAGCGACGCGATCCCGGCTCCAGCAGCTTGGCGCTGTCGAGCCGGTCCATGAGCGCCTCGTCGGCGGAGATGAACATGTCGGCTTTGCCGGCGGCTTCGATCTGCCGCGCCAGATCGCTCGAAGACCCCAGGTTGAGCACCAGGATCGCACCGGCCTCCCGGCCGCACGCCTTCGCCAGGTCCGCCAGCACCTCGCGCAGACTCGCGGCAGCATAAAGAGTGATTTCGGGCTTCGCCACCGGGAGCGCTTCGGCAGCCTCACACGGCCCGCCCACGACCAGGGCAAGAAGCAAGGCCAGGGCAGCGACAGGAACCTTTGGCAGCAGATCTCGGAAGATCTCCTGCGCCGCACGTGTCGAGTCTTTGACCATGGGATCTCCAGCGGAGCTACGGCAAGCCGGGTCCTCTCGCGGGCATTCCGTATCGTACCGTCCTGATCTACACTGCTCAGGACCTGACGGAGAGAGCCCAATGTATACCAACAAATACAATGGCCCCGCAAGCGCGCGGCGCGGCCGGTCGCGGGCCTGGGCGGCGCGCCCCCGCTGGCGACTCAACCGGGGCGAGGAAATCGCGCTGGGCCCCGGCAAGGCCGACCTCCTGGAGGCGGTGGAGCGGGTCGGGGCGATCTCCCTTGCCGCCCGGGAGCTGGGAATGTCGTACCGCCGGGCCTGGCTGCTGGTGGAGACGATGAACCGCTGCTTCGCCCGTCCGCTCGTGTCGACCGAGACTTGGCGCGGCAGCGGCTCGGCGCTTACCCCCGAAGGACGCCGCGTCCTCTCGCTCTACCGCGAGCTGGAGACCCGCAGCCTGACCGCCGCAGCCCCTTGCCTGGCGCAGCTGAAAGCGCTTCTGACCGGCTCCCGCCAACCCCAGCGCGCCAAGGCGCGCAGCCGCAAGCGTCCGTCCCGGAAACGCTGATTGGGCTCCGGAGCCGACGAGGCCGACCCCCCTCGCCCCCGCCTGTGAAATAAGATGATAATGACCATGGCGGCGGAGTTGCACGCGCTTGCAGGCGACGGCGTGCGGCACGTTCCTGCTCGTTAAAGCCGTCGGCTATTGCACGCCGCGCCTGAACCGCGATGTTAGGCGGACTCCATGCCACCACCAGCATCACCAGGAGAAATCGAGCTGTACGCGAGCTTCAGAAAGCACCTCGGGCCGCGTTTCGAGGCGGCTGGCCTGCGCGTCCAGTTTCACTACAATCAGGCGCCAGGAATTCACTTCCGGGTCCCAATTGCCGCTGAGTATCGGGATTCGATTCTGCGCGGGATTCAAGATGGTATGGCGGCCCGCTTTCCCCTGTTTCCTTCCTCGGGCAGCATCTGGATTACTGAAGTTACAGTCTATGACGTTGATTCTAGTCAGCGGGCCTTCTATAGAGTTGCGCGTTCGATCATTGAGCAAGCATATGCGCTTGCCATACCAACGATGTGACTCCATTGACTTCAAGCTAACGGAGTTCGGCGCATCCCAAGGCGCCGGCTCTGCCTGGGAATCACCCGGGGTGACCCTGTGACGACCGATCCTTCGCAGGTTGCACGCACCGCGGAGTCCCGCGCCGGCAGCGAATCGGCGCCGGCTGCAACCGTCTCGATCATCATCCCCACGGTCAACGAAGCGGAGCTTGTCGCCGACCAGATCGGGCGCTGTCTGGCTCTCACGCCAACGCCGGAGGTCATCGTCGCCGATGCCGGCAGCCAGGACGGCACCCCGAATCTGGCCGAAGCCGCCGGAGCCCGGCTGGTCGCCTGCCCGCAGCGCGGCCGGGCGCTGCAGATGAATGCCGGCGCGGCCGCCGCGCAGGGATCGGTGCTGCTGTTCCTGCACGCTGACGTGATGCTGCCCCAGATGGCTTTCTCTGCCATGCAGACGGCCTTGAGCGATACCGCCATCGTAGGAGGCGCCTTTCGCCGCCGCTTCGACGATCCTTCCCGACTGCTCGCCTTCGGTTGCCGCCTCGCCGACTGGCGCGGCAAGGTCTTCGGATTGTTCTTCGGCGATCAGTCGATCTTCGTGCGGCGCGAGACCTTCCGTCGTATCGGCGGGTTCCCGGAGATTCTCCTGTTCGAGGATTTAGCCCTCTCGAGGCTTCTGGGGCGCGCCGGCCGGACCTGTCTCGTTCGCGAGACCATCATTGCCTCGGGGCGCCGGTTCCGGAGCGAGGGAAGCTTGCGCCGCCTCGCGCGCAATGGCTGCCTGACCTGCCTCTACGTCGTGGGAGTCGACCCCAGGCGCCTGGCGCATCGCTACTATCCGCAATACTTTTCGCTTCCCCAGAGCGCCGAGAAGCTCGGGAGGAGGTCTTGAAGTCCTGGAAGATGAAAGCGCTGCTGGTGGCGGCGCTCGTCGTGGCGGCAATCGTTCTGCTGCGGGTGCTGCAGTTCCAAGGTACCCTGGAGCGCTCGGTGCGGTGGGCCTCCGGGACCGGGACGCCCGGTCTGGTGATCTTCTCCTTCATCTATATGGGAGCGGCGGTGCTCTTCTTGCCGGGCTCCGTCCTGACCTTGCTGGCGGGGGCGCTGTTCGGTCTGAAGCGTGGCACCTTGGCGGTTTCGGCGGGGGCGACTCTCGGCGCCGCGGCATCCTTCCTGATTGCGCGCTATCTGGCAAGGGATCGCGTGGCGCGCTGGGCGGCGGAGAACCCGCGCTTCGCATCGCTCGACGCGGCCGTAGGCAAGGAGGGATGGAAGATCGTCTTCCTGACGCGGCTCAGCCCGATCTTTCCCTATAACCTGCTCAACTATCTCTTCGGACTGACCAAGGTCGGCTTCTGGCCGTACCTGTTGGCCAGCTGGGTCGGCATGCTCCCGGGAACCATTCTCTACGTCTATCTCGGATTCGCGGGACGGGCGGTGGCCGCGAACGCCAGCGGGCCCGAGGTCGGCAATCTCTGGGAAGGGGTTTTCTGGGGAGTCGGCCTGGCGGCGACGGCGTTGCTGACCTTCTATGTCGCGCGGCTGGCGCGCCGGGCGTTGCGCGAGCAGACCCGATGAGGGGCGGCAAGGCCGGGACTCTCACCCGGCAAGCCGGCTCCTGCACCCTCCTTTCCATCGCCTTGATGCTTTCGAGTCTGGCCGGGTCGTGCGCTCCGAAGGCGGTGGCGATTCAGGGCGAAGCCTCGGAGACGATCCGGCGAGGCATCGCCTCCGGCCAGGGCTCCTTCGATCACGCCGCATTCAGCCGGGTTCTTTCGCGCCATTCGCGCGACATGGGCCGCCGCTTCGATTACGACGGATTGAAGGCCCGCCCCGAGGATCTCGAGACCTACCTGAAATCGATCGCCGGCGCCGACCTCGCCGCGCTGTCGCGCGACGAGCTGCTGGCGCTGCTGATCAACGCCTACAACGCCTTCACCATCGATTCGATCCTGGGGACCTACAAAGGCAGCCCGGCGCTCCCGGTGGCCAGCATCCGCGACATTCCCGATGTCTTCTCGCGCAAGGCGCACATCGTCGGCGGCTACAAGCTCAGCCTCGACAACCTGGAGCATGGCCTCATCCGCCCGCTGTTCAAGGACCCGAGAGCCCATTTCGTCGTCAACTGCGCCTCGGTGAGCTGCGCCCCCTTGCCACCCGAGGCGCTCACCGGCACCCGGCTCCAAACGCAGCTCGAAGCAGCCGCGCGCGGGACGCTCTCCTCCCCCGATTACCTGCGCGTCGAGAACGGCAGGCTGCGGGTCACGAAGCTCCTGGACTGGTACGGCAGTGATTTCGTGAGCGAGGGATTTCGCGGCGCGGAGAAGAACCTGCCGCGATATCTGCGAAAGTACGCCACCGAAGAGGTCGTCCGCTTCATCGACTCGGCCGGCGGCAATCCTCCCTACGATTTCATGGACTACGACTGGACCTTGAACCGCGCCGCCACGCTTCGCCTGGCGGAGCCGGGGATTCCGAGATCTAATTGACGCCCCGCTCGGCCAGGAGAGCACGCGCCGCGGCGAGCGCTTCATCCAGCTCGCGCACCCTGCCGTCGAGCTGCTGCTCGTAGATTGCCCGCGTGATCTCCCCGATCAAAGGGCCCGGCAAGAGTCCCATCTCCAGAAGATGCCGTCCCAGCAGGATGGGTGGAGGCGGCACCCTTTCGACCCCGAGGGAGCGCGCCTGCCCGATGAACCACTCCTGCGCCTCGGTGGAGAAGCTGCCGGTGCGGCCGAGGCAGTCGGCGCGCGACACGCGGTAGAGGAGCTCCGGCTCCAGCTTGCGCGCCAGGCGCCGGAAGGCGCCTTCCCCCACGTGTTCCCGGTTCTTGAAGAAATGTGACGGGGTAAGATGGTGCGACACCAGCGCCAGCACCTGGCCCCGGACGTCGTAGCCGTTGAAGGTATGGATCTTCAGCCGATCGAGCAGCGCCAGAGTCGGCGCCACCCCCGCCGATTCATGCTCGTACGAGCGGATGCGGCCCTCCACCAGCGACGTGGTCGATGGTTTGCCCAGATCGTGGCACAGCAGCGCCAGCATCACCGTCAGGCGCCGGTCCCGATCCAGCCCCGTGCTTTCCTCGACTCCTCGATCCAGGCAAAGGAGGGTATGCGTCCAGACATCTCCCTCCGGATGCCATTCCGGATCCTGAGGGCACTCTTCCAGGGTCGCCAGCTCGGGGAACAGCTTGCGCACCACCTCCAGACGCCGGGCCCACTCCCAGCCCAGCGAAGGACGCTTTGCCTTCATCAGGAGCTTCTCGAT
>DASTZC010000175.1 GCA_035764505.1 Candidatus Polarisedimenticolia bacterium | reverse complement strand
GCATGGCGTATGAGGCGGCACTGCGCTCCTCGACGACGCACCTCGAGGATTTCATCCCCCCTTACGTGGAGGATCTGCCGGCTGTCGTGGACCTGGAGGCGATCCGCGCCTCGGGAATCCGGCTCGGCGTCGACCCGCTCGGCGGTTCGTCGCTCGCCTGCTGGGAATCGATCGCCTCGCGCTACCGGCTCGACCTCACGGTGGTCAACTCCCGCATCGACCCGACCTTCTCCTTCATGACGGTCGATCACGACGGCAAGATCAGGATGGATTGCTCGAGCGCCTACGCCATGGTGCCCCTGGTGGAGCTGCGCGATCGCTATCGGCTCGCCTTCGCCAACGATCCCGATGCAGACCGCCACGGGGTGGTCACTCCGGGCGGCGGGCTGATGAACCCGAATCAGTATCTCGCGGTCGCCGTGCGCTACCTCCTGACGAGCCGCACACAGTGGCCGGAGCACTCCGCCGTCGGCAAGACCCTGGTCAGCAGCGCCATGATCGATCGGGTGGTCGCATCGCTCGGCCGCGTCCTGTCGGAGGTGCCGGTCGGCTTCAAGTGGTTCGCCGCCGGATTGTTCGACGGGTCGTACTGCTTCGGCGGCGAGGAGAGCGCCGGCGCCAGCTTCCTGCGGCGTGACGGCAGGGTCTGGACGACCGACAAGGATGGTCCCATCATGTGCCTGCTGGCGGCGGAGATCACCGCACGCACCGGCAAGGATCCTTCGGAGCACTACCGGGAACTGATCGGGCAGTTCGGTGAGCCGTTGTACACGCGGGTGGACGCCCCCGCCACGCCGGAGCAGAAGGCGCGCCTGAAGCGGCTCTCTCCGCAGGACGTGAAGACCTCCGAGCTGGCGGGCGAGCCGATCCTGGCGACCCTGACCACCGCCCCGGGCAACGGCGCCCCGATCGAGGGCTTGAAGGTCACCACCGCCGGCGGCTGGTTCGCGGCGCGTCCGTCCGGGACGGAGAACCTGTACAAGATCTACGCCGAGAGCTTCAGGGACCAGAAGCACCTGGATGCCATCCTCGAGGAAGCCCGGCGGCTGGTGGACCAGGCCCTGGGAACCAGCCGCCCGGAAGGGGCAGGAGCATCGGAATGAAAGCGGACGGAACAACGCTCACGCATCGGCCGTCCTGGAAGGCCCTGGCGGAGCATGCCCGCGAGGTGCGGAAGACCCACCTGCGCGCGCTGTTCGCGCAGGACCCCAAGCGCGCCGAGCAGATGTCGATCGAAGCCGCCGGCATCCTGCTCGACTACTCCAAGAACCGCGCGACCGGGGAGACGATGCGGCTGCTGCTCGGCCTGGCGGATGAAGCGGGGCTGCGTGGGCGGATCGACGCCATGTTCCGTGGCGAGAAAATCAACATCACCGAGAAGCGCGCCGTGCTTCACGTGGCGCTGCGCGCGCCGCGCGGATCCCGCCTCCTGGTCGACGGCGAGGACGTGGTGCCGACGGTCCATGGCGTGCTCGACCGCATGGCCGATTTCGCCCGGCGCGTGAGGAGCGGCGAGTGGAAAGGGCACACCGGCCGGCGGATCCGCAGCGTCGTCAACGTGGGAATCGGTGGATCCGACCTGGGTCCGGTGATGGCCTATGAGGCGCTGCGGCATTACAGCGAGCGCGGCATGAGCTTTCGCTTCGTGTCGAACGTCGACGGCACCGACTTCGCCGAGGCGACGCGCGACCTGGATCCGGCCGAGACGCTGTTCATCGTCTCCTCCAAGACCTTCACGACGCTCGAGACGATGACCAACGCCCGCACGGCGCGCGCCTGGCTGCTGGCGGCGATGGGCGGCGACGAGGCGGCGGTGGCGCGGCATTTCGTGGCGGTGTCGACCAACGCGGCGGAGGTGAAGCGCTTCGGCATCGACGAGGCGAACATGTTCGGCTTCTGGGACTGGGTGGGAGGCCGCTATTCGATGGATTCCGCCATCGGCCTCTCCACGATGGTGGCGGTGGGCGAGGAGCATTTCCGCGCCATGCTCGCCGGCTTCCACGAGATCGACGAGCACTTCCGCACCGCCCCGTTCGAGCGCAACCTTCCCGTCCTGATGGCGCTGCTGTCGATCTGGTACAACGACTTCTTCGGCGCCGCCACGACCGCCGTGCTTCCTTATGACCAGTACCTGAAGCGCTTCCCGGCCTACCTCCAGCAGCTGGCCATGGAGAGCAACGGCAAGAGCGTCACGCGGGAGGGAGGGCCGGTGGACTGCGACACCTCCCCCATCGTCTGGGGCGAGCCGGGGACCAACGGCCAGCACTCCTTCTACCAGCTGCTGCACCAGGGGACGCGGCTGGTCCCTTGCGATTTCATCGCGTTCGGCCAGAGCCTGAATCCGCTGGGCGCGCACCATGACATCCTATTGGCCAATGTCCTGGCCCAGGGGGAGGCGCTGGCCTTCGGCAAGACCGCGGAGGAGGTGCGCGCCGAAGGGACTCCGGAGGTGCTGGTGCCGCATCGCACTTTCGAAGGGAACCGTCCCTCCAATCTGCTTCTCCTGGAGCGCCTGACCCCCTCGGCGCTCGGCAAGCTGGTGGCCCTCTACGAGCACAGCGTCTTCGTGCAAGGCGTCATCTGGGACATCAACTCTTTCGATCAGTGGGGCGTGGAGCTGGGGAAATCGCTCGCCGTGAGAATCCTGCCGGAGCTGCAGTCCGCGGCGGAGCCGGCTCCGGCGCACGACGGGTCGACCGACGCCCTGATCCGCCGCATCCGCGGGATGCGCGGAAAGGAATCATGAGAGGCTCGCGGGACAGGGGAACAGAAAGGAGCCGGTGATGCAGCTGGGAATGATCGGTCTGGGCCGGATGGGGGGAAACATGGCGCGGCGGCTGGAGCGCGCCGGGCACGAGGTGGTGGCCCACGCCCCCTCGGCGAAGACAAGGGAGGCGTTTTGCAAGGACACCGGCTGTGAGGCAGCCGCCTCGATTGGAGACCTCGTGCGCAAGCTCCAACCGCCGCGCGTCGCCTGGCTGATGATCCCGGCGGCCTCGGTCGACTCGGCGCTGTCGGAGCTCTCCGCGGCATTGGCGAAGGACGACGTGGTCATCGACGGCGGCAATTCCTATTACGTCGATGATCTGCGGCGGGCGCGCGAGCTGTCGGCGCGGGGCATCCACTACGTCGATTGCGGCACCAGCGGCGGCGTCTGGGGGCTGGAGCGCGGCTATTGCCTGATGATCGGCGGTGAGAAGGAAATCGTGAAGCGCCTCGATCCGATCTTCGCGGCGCTGGCGCCCGGACGCGAGGCCGCGGAGCGCCTGCCCGGACGCGACAAGGTTTCAACCACCGCCGAGCAGGGCTACCTGCATTGCGGCCCCAACGGCGCGGGACACTTCGTCAAGATGGTGCACAACGGCATCGAGTACGGCATCATGCAGGCCTACGCCGAGGGGCTCAACATCCTGCATCACGCCAATGCCGGCAGCACGGCGCGCGCGTCGGACGCCGAGACCACGCCGCTGCGCAATCCCGAGGAGTTCCGCTACGAGATCGACGTGCGCGACGTGGCGGAGTTGTGGCGGCGCGGCAGCGTCGTCGCCTCGTGGCTGCTGGACCTGACGGCTGCCGCGCTGCTGGAGGACCCGAAGCTGTCGGGGTTCGCCGGGCGTGTCTCCGATTCGGGAGAAGGGCGCTGGACCATCCGCGCGGCCATCGATGTTTCGGTGCCGGCCCCCGTTCTCACCACCGCCCTGTACGAGCGCTTCAGCTCGCGCGGCGAGGCGGAGTTCGCCAACCGGCTCCTCTCCGCCATGCGCTTCGGCTTCGGTGGCCACAAGGAGAAGCCCGCCGGAAGCTGATCCCGCCAGCGTCTCGACCTTCGAGTCCGACGGGCCTCCCTCGTTTTCACGGCTCGATCCGTGCGGGAGGAGACGCGGCGGCTGATTCCCTTACCTTGAAACCCTCATTTACCTCTCCGTCCGGGCGGAGTAGGATTCTGAAACCGAACAATGCAGGCGCCCCCTGAAGGGGGAGGAGGTCGGTCATGAGCGAGGAGAAGACCCTGTGGGAGAGGACGAAGGATCTGGCCGGTGAAGCGGTGGATCTGGCCGGCGATGCCGTGAAGAAGGCGGCTGACGTGACCGAAGAAGCCTGGGAGATGACCAAGGATGTCGCCTCCGACGTGGCCGACGCCACGCGGACGGCCGCGCACAAGGCGGCAGACGCGACGGGCGATCTGGCAGAGGAAGCCTGGGAGAAGACGCGGGGCGTTGCTTCCGAGGTCGCCGACGCCACGCGCACGGCGGCAGGCCGGGCAGCCGATGCGACCGGCGATCTGGCGGAGGAGGCCTGGGAGAAGACCAGGGGGGTCGCTTCCGGAGTTGCCGACGCGACGCGCACCGCGGCGAACCGGGCGGCCGAGGCCGCGAAGGATGCGCTCGACGATCTCAAACCGAAGCAATAGGGCCGGGTTTCCCCGGCCCGGCGCGCCGGAGACGATTCATGCGATGGATGGGCAGGCGGGAAAGCGGCAACATCGAGGATCGGCGCGGCATGACCGCCGGCCGGCTGGGTATCGGCGGCGGCATCGGCGGCCTGGTGGTCCTTCTGCTCTACCTCTTTCTGGGCGGCGATCCGGAGCAGCTGCAGCAAAGCCTTCCCAATGGTCCGGGCGGGGACGAGCAGCAGGCGGGCGCGCCCTACCGTGAGTCGGCGGAGGAAGGGAACCTGCGGCACTTCGTGGGGGTCGTCCTGGCCGACACCGAGGACACCTGGCACGCGATCTTTCGCGACATGGGAAGGGAATACCGCGAGCCGAAGCTGACGCTGTTCAGCGGCGCGGTCGACTCGGCGTGCGGTTTCGCCGAGGCGGCCGTCGGCCCTTTCTACTGCCCGCCCGATGAGCGCGTCTACATCGACCTCTCCTTCTACCAGGAGCTGCAGGATCGCTTCGGGGCCCCCGGAGATTTCGCGCAGGCCTACGTCATCGCCCACGAGATCGGCCACCACGTACAGAACCTGCTGGGGATTTCCGAGAAGGTGCAGGCGGCGCAGCAGCGCTCCGACGAGCGGCAGGCGAGCGCGCTGTCGGTGCGGCTGGAGCTGCAGGCCGACTGCCTGGCCGGCGTCTGGGCCCATCACGCCTCCGCGGCGCGCGATCTGCTCGAGCAGGGGGACATCGAGGAGGGGTTGGGAGCCGCCAGCGCCATCGGCGACGACCGGCTTCAGAGGCAGAGCCGTGGCTACGTCACTCCTGAATCATTCACGCACGGCAGCTCGGCGCAGCGGGTGCGCTGGTTCCGCCAGGGAATCGACGCTGGAACCGTCGACGCTTGCGACACCTTCAACGCCGGCAGGTTGTAGCGTCACACCACGCGGGCGATGTTCAGCGCAAACGCTTATGCTCGGCGCAGATCGACGCGCCTGGATTCGATTCCTTCCCGGCGTTAATCGGATTTCAGAAGCGACGAATGTCCGGCGACCGCCTGCCATCCGACCGGAAAGCGAACGTAGAACCGGGTGTAGCGTCCCACGCGTGGGGCGGCGCCTTTCTCCGCCATCTCCATGGTGAGCCTGCCGCGCACCACCGCCGCATCCCCATAGACGTCGACCTGAAGGTCGTCGAACTTCAAGGATCGAATCGGGTTGGGACCGGACTGGTAGGCACTGAGGAAATCGTCGCGGTGGCTGACTTTTCCCTCGCTGTCGGTGTGCACATACCCCTTGGCCTCGATGCGCTGCACGACTTGCGCGTCCCGGTCGACGATGGCACGCGCCAGCAGCTGCTCCAGCTTCTGGATCTCGGGGGCGGCATCGATCGCGGACCAGGGCGCCTCCTGGTCGACAGCCTGGGCGCGAACGGTGCACAGGACGACGAGGCATGCCAGCACGGCCACACGACGCTTCATGTTCTCTCCCGTCGGATCGCTCCGACCCGAAAAGTGCCTCCTCCCGCTCAAGGGTGACGCTGCCGGGGGCCTACCGGTTCAGCCAGGCCAGATACTGGTTCTTGTCCTTCTCGACAATCTTGCGCCGCTCTGCTTCGGACAGCTTGTCGAAGCGGGACCACTTCTTCGCGTAGTTCGGATACTCCGCCTCCAGCAGGATCTCCCGGTAATAGCCGGTGGCTTCACCCAGGTTGCGCTTCAGCTTGTCGACGTCGCCGCCGGCATTCTTCATGCAGCCCAGGATCACGCGATGCTTCTCGATCACCTGGATGGCTTCTATCAAGGCGCGCAGCTCATCGTGGTGCTCCGTGGCGAAGTCGCGGCGCAGCACCCGGTCGATGTCTTCCCGGGTTACCTGCGGCACGAACTGTTCCATTCCATTCCTTTCGGCGGATGTCCCGGTGCGCGGAGGTCCTGGTCTAAGCGGCCATCCTGCTCGGGCGCATCCAGAACGCCAGGCCCAAAGCCCCCCCAGCGGCGACCGCGGCGCACAGCCAGTGCAGCGCACCGACGCTCACGACACCCAGGAACGGGTTCCAGTCGGACCAGGGCATGAAGGGGCGCACGTCGTGGTGCATCATTCCGTCCAGCACCGTGTGGGACAACCCGCCGAGGATCCCGCCTGCCCAGACCCCGATTGGCGCGACTTCTCCGCGAAACGCGGGGACGCGCCGCCAACGCTCGTCCTCGAGCAGCGAGCCCGTCCGGCCGAGGAGGTAAAGGGCCACGAAGATGCCGGCGGAGGTGACGATTCCCGCCAGGCCGGTCCCCACGAAGGAATGGAAGAACCGATGCACCGGGTAGTCATGGCGCACGATGTGGTAGAGCGACTCGCAATCGATCACCACTTGCGCCGCACAGAACGCCGTCCAGGAGAAGACCGGCGCGACGGCGCCTTTCGCTCCCAGCCCGGCTCCGAAATGGAACGGCGTGAACGGCATGTCTTACTCCGCCTCACCCGGTGCCGCTTTTCATGCGTCGTCGGCGCCGGCTATTTTGCGGGGGTGCGGTTGCCCGGATCGTCGGCCGGGTTCACGTAGGTCAGCGTGAAGGGCCCGACGCCGTGCACCTGAACGGTCGCCTCGCTGATCGCAATGGCATAGTGGTGCATCTGGGCCGGCAGCAACACGAAGCCGCCCGGAGGAAGCTTCTTGGCCGCGGCCTGATCGAGCTTGTCGCCCATCCCGATCGCGAAGGTTCCCGCGAGGACGGTGACATTCTCATCAGTCGGATGCCAGTGCGGCGCAATCTTGTAGCCCGCGGGCACTTTCAAGCGCACCACGAACGGGCCCGGCTTGCCGGGATCTCCGGCCACCACGGCGAACGACATCCCTTTCTCGAACACCGGCGGCCCCTCCCCCCACTTGATGTCCGTCGGAGCGACGGCAACGTGGGTGGAGGTGGCTCCCTCCTGGCCTGGGGCGATCTGGTCCGGGGGAAAATTCTCCGCTTGCGCCATCAACAGCCCCACCGAGGCCACGACCATCCCCAGACACAACAGTTTCCGCATCACGCACCTCCTCCAGTGCTCATCAGCAGATCAGGTCGATTCGTGCCGAAACTCGCTCGTCGAGGTCGCACCGCGCCGGCGGCCGGGAACGATGCTTCGCAACTCATCTCGGATGAGCGAGGTCATTCTATATGCGTTCGGGAAATGGAAATCAACACGCGGGTCTGCGGAGTCACGGTCCCCAATAGTCGACGTGGAAGGTCGTCCCTTTCTCGATCTCGATTGCGATGCGCGTCCCGCATTCGACTTCGTGCCGTCCCGGCGCGATGGCCCCGGTCTCGTAGAGGGTATGCGGCCAGAGCTTCCCGTCCACGCGGAGGGGGCCGCAAGCTCCTCCGTTGCCATCCTCGATCACGAGGTAGGTCCCGCCGTCCGACGAGGCCTCGACACGGCCTCTCAGCTCCCTGTCGTCGCAACCGTAGAGCGTCGCGAGGGTGAGGGCCAGCCAAAGAATCCGGCGAAACGCTCCGCCGCGGCCCGCGGACGGGCCGGCATCGGGGCGCAGGGACGGGAGGGACAAGTCAGGCAGCCGGCCGGGGCGAGGCGTTGCGCATGCGAATGAAGGAAAAGCGCAGGGTGGAGGAAAAGACTGCGTCGCGCAACGCCCAGAGGTTGGGAAGGATGCGCAGGTCGGCCCCGCTCTTCCCCAGCTCCTGAAGGGCGCCGTCGATTGCGACGACCCCCGCCGGGACGATCGCCGTCCGGCTCACGAAATAGCCGGCGCACTCATCCAGACAGGTGAAGGTTTCCGGCGGCATCCGGTAGCGGTAGAGCCGGGTCGAGGCTGCGCGCTCCAGCCAGTCGCTCTCGATGGCGACGACGGCGCGGCTCGATCCCAGGTAGCGCCGGACGTCACCTGAATCCGTGTCGGGCCCGGCGTAGAAGGTCACTCGCGGGCAGTCGCGAGGCAGGAGGTAATTGCACAGGCGGGCCTCCTCGATCGCCCACACGACCGGCTCGGTGGCATAGGTCGAGGAGCGCGGCTCGAAACGGGGGATGCCGGATTCTTCGCTGACGTGATAGAGCAATGCCCTCTCCTTGCCGCTGAAGGCGTGCCGGCGCGCACCTGGGCTGCGATAAACCCGGAAGGCTAGATCGCGGACGGGTTCAATAGCATCCAAAGGAGGAAGGGAAGGAAAAGGACGATCCATCCCGCATAGTAGAGCAGCTCCTGCTGGGATCGCCCTTCGACGACCTGCTCACCACCTACATATTCCCTCAGCCGGTTGAGCTCCTTCGGAAACCAGATGCACAGCATGCCGATGAGGGAAGGCGCCAGCACGAAGCTGGCGATCTTCGGATCGAACTGGTCCGCTCCGACGAGCAGGGAGGCCAGCCGGAACTCGGCGGCCACGATGACCACGGAACAGAAGCGGGATACGGTCCAGAACGGGGCTTTGGGGATTTCCACGGGGTCAATCATCGGCTCTCCTGGCCGCCTGTCCTGCAGTTCGCCGGCATTCGGTGGGCTTGGCGCTTGTCGGCGTCGTAGAAGGTTGGATTCGGATCAAGTTTCACGCAGCAGCTGGCAGAGAATGGTTGTTTCCAGGGAGAAAGGCCTTCGACCGCTATGAGTTAACCAAGGAGGGAAACAGGTGCTGTCCCCGTGAGGCCTCAGTAGTATCCCGTATTATAAGGATATTCCAAGCCAGGTCCAGCGGGGTCGTCCGGAGGGCCTTCAGGGGTGTTTCGGGACCGGAATGGGCATGGGCGGCGGTCCCTCCTTGAAGTAATCGACCATCTGCTTCAGCACCCCGATACAGCTTTCGTCGACCGAGACCTTATCGGGACGGGGCGGCACGGAGCCGGGGCTGGGTGGCACGACTTCAAGGAGGAATGCTGCTTTCTGCGAGGCGGCGAGGTTCTTGACCAGGCTGTAATCCCATACGCCGATCAGCGGCTCGACGACTTCCGGTCCTTCCTTGTGCGTCCCGAGGTTCGACAGCTTCCCGTCGAAGGCCAGCTTGTCGTCCAAGCTGACCCGGAAGCGCACGTTGCGCTGGAGCGAGTACTTCGCTTCGATGTCCCGGTGGACGATGTTGATCACGCACTGGTCCGGTGCCTGCCGGGCGTTGACCGGATGCATGCAATCCAGGCGCAAAGTGAAGGAGCCTTCAAAATCGCTGATGCGGACGGTCGGGGTCGAGACCCGGATTCTACGACCCCCGTTCGGGTTGGCTTCCTCCTGCGTGGTGAGGACATTCTCATCCGGCGCCGCCAGGGTACTGGCAAGGCCGGAAACCAGGAGTGCTCCAGCAACCAGGGTGAACAGCAGGTGCCTGCGCATCACACCTACTATACCTGCGAGACGGGATTTTCTGGAATCGCGATTGGGAGCCTCGCGGCGAAGCGGCGGCATGTCCATGACACGGCTCTAGGACGAACCTTCACCGATGATTGTGCGCCTCGCGCCAGAGCACGACTGCCATCCCGCCCGAGACCAGGAAGGCCACCCAGCTCACCCACATGGGAATCACGCGGTCCGCCACCGTTACCTGGACTTGGAATACGACCCGCAACAGATGTGCCAGGGACACCACGCCCAGAAGAATACTCGCGACGACCACCGGTTTCTTCAAGGCAACATCCCAAGAAGAGCGAGGGCAGTAATGGAGAAGCCTGCCAGCGGAACCCCCGATAGGGCGTAGGCCCCCTTTGCGATGTCGGGGCGGCCGTCCCAGGCGCGCACCGTAGCGATCTCGCACTCGACCGCGGCCATCAGCGCGCCGCGCTGCCGCAGGAACTCATCCTGGGCCAGAAGCGCTTCCCGCTCTTCCCGGGACAGCGCTTTCCAATCCTCCTCCGAACCGTAGGCCAGGCATAGGAATTTCATGGGCTTGCTCCCGCTCGGACCTGCTCGGGCCCAGGCACGCGCACGAGGAACAGCCCAGGGCCGACCAGCCGGCAGTAGATCGGCATTGATGCAGCGTGATTGGCATCCAGATTGGGCGTCACGTAATTCCAGAAGGTCTTCTTGGACAGTTGGTGCCAGAAGTGTGCCGGTGGGCTCTCGTCCCACCTCGCCCAGTTGACGATCGCATAATCCGAGGACTCTCCCTCCAGCGGCGCCAACACGACGGAGTTGCTGAGGCCTGTCTCCTTGGCGTACCAGTCGGCGAGGTATTCCCACAGGTCGAGCATCACGGCCGGGTCATCCGCCGCGAAATGGTTGAACAGGAACAAGCCTTGCCGCGTCGTGTCGACACCGCCGATCCGTCTGACATTGCGGGTCGCCATAACGTGCATGGCTCTGGTCTGCTTCCGCATGGCTTCCAGCAGCAGGACGTACTCCGGAGCCTTCTGCACCTCGCGCGCGGCGGCTACCGACGTCGTCTCGATGAGGACCATGACGTCGAAATCCGCTATGTGAAAGGACCCTTTTCGCTGCTTCAGATAGGCGCTGAATCGCACCGTGGGAGGCATGAAGATCGCGCGAAACACATGGACCCGGATGACCTGATCGAGCTGCTGGACCCCGAGCGACAGATCCCCGAGCTTCGCTAGCAGCTTCGAGCGCTCGACGCTCGGCAAAACGATCGGAAAGAGGGTGCGCGGATGAACGCTCGCGGCAAGGTAGATGAAACCGCTCGTCGACGGCTCGATGAGCCGGGCTCTCGAGTATCGCTGCTTCGGATTGACGATTCTCAGTTCCATGGTCCCTCGGGCGCCCCCTTTTCTATGCGCCGAGGAGCCGGAACGATCGCCTGCCGCGGCGCTTCCGGGTGTGCCCCATGTTATCCCCGTCTCTCGTAATCACCCAGGTTTCGTCGCTGCGTGTCGGAAGAAAGTCCGATCCTGACCGGCGATCAGGCCGATCGTCCTCCCTTTCCGATGGCCCTGAGCGGCGGGCGCGCCGGGCGGGCGAATCCGGGGATGCTGAAGCGCTTGCGATAGGCGCCTGGGGCCAGGCCGGTGGTGCGCTTGAACAGGCGCCGGAAGAAGGCCGCGTCTTCGTAGCCGACCTGAAAGCTGATCTCATCGATCGAAGCGTCGCTGCGCTCCAGGCGGCGCTTGGCATCCTCGATGCGCAGGCGCTGGACGTACTCGATCGGCGCCAATCCGGTGGCGCCGGCGAAGCGCCGCTTGAAAGTGCGCTCGGCAAGCTTCGAGCGGCGGATCATCTCCGCGACCGGATTGGCGATCTGGAAATGCTCCCCCAGCCACTGCTGCGCGCCGAGAATCTCGCCGTCGCCATGGTCGGTCCTGCCGTCGAAGGCGATGTAGGGTGCGAGACCGTCCTGGTGCCACTGCAGCGCGAAGAGCCGGGCAATCTCCTGCGCGGCGGACGCCCCCGCATGACGCGCGATGAGGTAGAGGACCAGGTCATGCCAGGTCGTCGATGCGCCGGAGCTGACCAGCTCCTCCCGTGCGCCGGAGATCATGAGCACTCGTTCGGGATGGATCGGGACCGCGGGATGGGCGGCAATGAACTGGCGGGAATATACGAAATGGACGGTGGAGTCCTTGCCGTCGAACAGCCCGGTCTCGGCCAGCAGGAAGATTCCCGAGCAAGCCGAGCAGAGCATGGCGCCCTCTTCGTGCATGCGGCGGAGCCAATCGACGAGCCGCGGATAGCGCCCTTTCTTCCAGCCTTCCGGCCCCAGGTGCACCGAGGGGGCTATCACGATATCCGTCCGCGCCAGGGACTCGAAGGCCCGCTGCACCGTGACCGGCACGCCGCCGGAGAGCTGCATGGGGCCGGCGGATTCTCCGACGATCTCTATCCGAAAGGGAGCCGGTGCGCGGCCGCGCCCGTCCTGCAGCACCGCGAAGTCGAAAGAGCTCATGACGTCGAAGATGCCGAAGAGAGTCGAGACAGCGCCTTCGGGAAGGGCCAGCAGGCTGACATGCAGCGTTCTGGCGTTTGTGTCTGAGGCTGACGAGCTGCTCATGGGGGCGATTCCAGCAGGGATCCGGGAATTTCGGGTGATCCGGGGTGGCCGGATTGCGTCCGGCGGCCCCGGTTGCCGGCTCATTGTGGCACGAACGGACCGATCTTGGGTGATTCCGGCTCTTACGAAGCGCCGGCGCCCCTGGGATGATCAGCGCGTCATCAGGGACCGCTCTGACACTCAGAAAGGAGTCAGCCATGAGAGCAACCCGAAACGACCCACCGAGCCCCGGCCCTTACCGCACCTCACCGTCAGTGACGCGCCACGCGCCGAAGTCTTGGCGGCCAGGACGCGGCCTGATCCTCGCGGCGCTGGTCCTGACGGCGCTGGTCGCGCCGCCACCGGCATCCGCCACCGCGGCGGCGTCCTCCAGGACCTGGTGCGCCGATCGCTGCGACCAGGTCGTCATCGATTGGAACCTGGCGGCCTACGAGGTCCTCAAGGCCGACAACGGCTATCAGAACCCGCTGGCCGCCTCGCGCGTGCTGGCCATGGTGCACCTGGCCATGCACGATGCCGTCAACGCGGTGCAGCCGCGCTACCAGGCGTATGTCTATCATCCGCGTCCCGGGGACACGAAGGGCCCATCCGACGCGGCCGTGGCCGCGGCCGTCGCGGCGCACGACGTGCTGGCGGCGCTCTTCCCGAACCAGAAGGCGCTCCTCGACGGCGCCCTGGACGGCTCGCTCGTCGACGCCGGCGCCGGGGAGGCGGTGGAGCAGGGAAAGAAGGTGGGTGCCGCGGCTGCCACGGCCATGCTGGCGCGACGCGACGCAGACGGCAGCCAGGCGGAAGACCTCTACCAGCCCGGCGCGAAGGCAGGCGAGTATCGCTTCGTGCCCGGCACCAACTCACTGATTCTGCCGCACTGGCGATCGGTCACGCCGTTCACGATGCACTCGCCCGACCAGTTCCGCGTTCCGCCGCCGCCCGCCCTGGACAGCACCCGCTACGCGGCTGATTTCAACGAGGTGAAAGCGACGGGAAGCAAGGCGGCCGACGCGCGCCGCAGCGCCGACCAGACCGAGTACGCCAACTACTGGTATGAATTCTCCGACATCGGCTGGAACCGCATTGCCCGGGAAGTCTCGCGCGAGAAGCCGCAGGACCTGTGGGATCGGGCGCGGACCTTCGCGCTGCTCAACGCCGTCATCGCCGACGGCTACATCGCCGGCTGGGATTCCAAGCTGCATTACAACCTGTGGCGTCCGGTGACCGCCATCCAGCTGGCGGCCGAAGACGGCAACCCCGCCACCAGCGCGGACGGGGCGTGGTCGTCGCTGCTCCCGACGCCGCCGGTCCAGGACTACCCGTCCACGCACAGCTCGCTGGGCGCGGCGGCGGCCGCGGTCCTCGCTTATGCCTTCGGCAGCGACAAGGTGGCCTTCACGATGGCCTCCCCGAGCGCGCTGGCGACGGCGCCGGCGCGCAGCTTCAAGAGCTTCAGCGAGGCGGCCCGGGAGAATGCCGACTCGCGCGTACGCGCGGGCATCCACTTCCGCTTCGCAACCAAAGCCGGGCTGGAGCAGGGAGAGCAGATCGCCCAGCAGGCGATCCATGACCTGCTCACTCCCTTGCCCAACGGTGCGAGGGCGAGCCGCTAGCTGACCGGCCTGGTCTCGCATCGCCCGCCCGTCATCGCCTCGCAGCGGTGGCGGGCGGGCTGTTTTTCACGATCATCAGGCCGAAAGCGCTTTGCCACACGGCTCTCTCGGCGCGGAAGACCGCATGATTGACACCTTCCGCATGCACCGATAGCATCCGGCCGCTTGGGCCTTGTTGTGGGATCGCCCGACTCGCTCCGTGTTGCCGTAATTCCCCGATGGAGCGGGCTTCCGGCAGGCAGGGGACACCGGCCATGAAGAGCCAGACCATGAGCGATCTGCGAAGCCGATGGACCTTTCTTCGGGAGTTCATCTCCAGGCCTTCCACGGTCGGTGCTGTGTCGCCAAGCTCCATCTATCTGGCGGAAGAGATGGTGAGCTGGGTGGACTGGAAGACGATCCGCAAGGTCGTCGAGCTGGGGCCCGGCACCGGAGTGTTCACCGAAGCCATCCTCCGCAAGGCGGGTCCCGAGTGCCGCTACCTGGCGGTGGAGATCAGTCCCGGCCTGGCGGCCATCTTTCGAAGCAGGTTCCCACGACTGCGGCTGGCTCGGGAGAGCGTGTCGAACCTCGCGGAGATCTGCGCAAGGGAGGGGATGTCGGAGGTCGATCTGATTGTCAGCGGGCTGCCCTGGGCTTCCTTTCCATCGAAGGATCAGATCGAATACCTCGACGGCGTCACGGCGATCCTGAGACAAGGCGGCGGATTCTGCACCTTTGCCTATCTGCAGGGCCTGCTTCTCGGCCAGGGCCGCGCCTTCCGCAGGCGTTTGCACGATTACTTCGGCCAGGTTGCAGCCAGCCGCGTCGTCTGGAAGAACGTCCCCCCGGCGTTCGTCTACCGCTGCCGCCGGTAGCTCCCACGCTTCATCTCCCCGCCCGACGATGATCTTGCATGTGCAGCGCATGACACCTTCCTGACGCGCCCGCGCATCGTCCGTTCAACCGTGGCTCATTCCGACACATCCTCTTGACGAGCACTGTCGTCCCAATATATGGTGCTGCCATATATGGAGGTGCCATCGATGAAGGGGTCTCTCGAGATCGACCCGCGCCTGAAGAAGAGCGGCGCGGAGCTGCTGATCCTCTCCCTGCTCGAGGCGCGCCAGCGCCACGGCTACGAGCTGGCCCGCCAGCTGGAGCAGCAGTCGGGCGGCGTGCTGAGCTTCCACGTGGCCTCACTCTATCCGCTGCTCTACCGGCTCGAAGAGCGCGGCTGGGTCGAGGGGCGCTGGGTGGAGAAGGCGGGGCAGCGTCGCCGGCGCCACTACAGCCTGACTCCTGGAGGCAGGCGCGTTCTCGCAACCCAGCGCGAAGGCTGGCGCTCTTACGTCAACGCGATGAACCGCGTGATCCTGGAAGGACCCGCATAACCATCCGGCGCGGCCGGTGGAAGCGGCACGGTAACCATGGCGGATTGCCGGATGCGTTTGGCATGAGGGCGCCGGACGGTCCGCAGGCACCAAGCGGAGGATAGAACCATGGCAGGGTGGAAGGATGAAGTGCGGCGGCGCCTTCAGAGCCTGCGGTTGCGGCCCGAGCGCGAGGTGGAGATCGTCGAAGAGCTTTCCCAGCATCTGGAAGATCGATATGAAGCCCTGCGCGCCGAGGGACTGGCAGAGCCGGAGGCGAGGCAAGCCGCCCTGGCCGAGCTCGATCGGGGCGAGGGGCTGGCGCCGCAGCTCGCGGAGGTCGAAAAGCCGGCGCGCGAGCCGCTGACGCCGGGCGCCGCGGGGAGAGGCTCCCTGATCGTCGATCTGCTTCGCGACCTGCGCTATGGAGTCCGCATGTTGCGGGCCGCGCCTTCCTTCACGGCGATCGCCATCCTGACGCTGGCGCTGGGAATCGGAGCGAATGCTGCGATCTTCAGCGTCCTGAACGCCGTCCTGCTCGAGCCGCTGCCTCTGCCGGACTCGGGACGCCTCGGCTACGTCATGGGTAAAGCCAAGGACGGCAGTCCTGCCTACATCTCCTATCCTGATTTCGAAGACCTGCGGCACGAGGCCAAAACATTCGACGGGCTAAGCGGCTTCGTGGGGCAGAGCGTGAACCTGACGGGCCGGAGCGAGCCGATGCGCGTGCGCGGCGGCTTCGTCTCGGACAATTTCTTCCGCATCGTGCGCACCGAAGCGGCGCAGGGACGCGTGTTCCTGCCGGGAGTGGACGACAAGCCGGGCGCCGATCTGGTCTGCGTGGTCCAGCACGAGACCTGGAAGTCGGTCTTCGGCGGCGACCCCGCGTTTCTCGGCAGCAAGCTGATCCTCAACAACGAACCCTACACGGTCGCCGGCATCCTGCCGGAAGGCTTCCATTTTCCCATGGACGAGATCGAAGTCTGGATCCCGTACCACAAGTGGCCTCCGCTGCGTGATGACATGAACAACCGCACCCAGCCGATGGTCGCGCCGGTGGCTCGCCTGAAGCAGGGCGTGAGCTTCGAGGAAGCGCGCGCCGAGGCGGAGGCGATCATGGCGCGCTTGGCGGCCACCTATCCGGAGGCCGGCGCGGGGCGGAGCGTCACCCTGCAGACGCTGCAGGAGGCGCTGGTCGGGGACTCGCGTCCGATGCTGCTGGTGCTCTTCGGGGCCGTGGCCTGCGTGCTGCTGATCGCCTGCGGCAACGTGGCGAGCCTGCTGCTGGCGCGGGGCGCGGCGCGCAGCCGGGAGTTCGCGACGCGGACGGCGCTGGGAGCGAGCAAGAGCCGGCTGGTGCGGCAGATCCTGGCCGAGACCGGGCTGCTCTGGCTGGCGGGCGGCGCCGCGGGCGTGGGGACAGGCATCTGGATGCTGGCCGGACTGATCGCCATGGCGCCGCCGCTTCCGGGGGGCATCAGCGCGCGGTTCGACCTGAAGGCTTTCGCATTCACCCTCGGCATCAC
>DASTZC010000174.1 GCA_035764505.1 Candidatus Polarisedimenticolia bacterium | reverse complement strand
ACAACGACAACCTGGTCGATGGCACCGACGACACCAGCGATTCGTTCCTCTTTTTCCCTTACCGGGCGCGGATCGCGGCCGAGGGGCATTTCGGCAAGGGCGTGATCGGCTACATCGAGATGCAGGGCTTCGGCTTCTGGGGCGACGTCCCCCCGATCAAGGACTTCACGTTCGGTCCCGTCGGAGGCGAGAATCAGGACTCGCCGTTCGTGCCCATCACCCCGTTTCCTGCCAACATCAACGCTGAGACCAACACCGGTCAGCAGTTCAGCAACGACATCGAGCTGTACCAGGCGTACATAAACCTCTCGGAGATCGGCGGGAGCAAGTGGGACGTGAAGATCGGGCGGCAGGAGATCGTGCGGGGCACCGAGTTCCTCCTGGGCGATAACGACTTCTACGACGGCATCTCGCACGACGCCCTGATGGGCAGCTGGAATGCCGAGCACTTCAGCTTGGACATCTTCTGGACCCGTCCCCTGCAGCGTCCCGACGCTGTTATCGACGGAACGTTTCCGCCAGTCGTTCCCAATCACGACAGCGTCAATTTCTACGGTGCTTACCTCAATTGGGATCGATATGACAACGGGATTGGATGGGCAGCCTACGCTCTCTATTACCAGGCCGGAAACAATTCGGCGGATGAGATTCGGCGCGACTTCTGGACCTATGGCGGCCGCGTCGATCGCGACGTCGAGGGCGGCAAGAGCGGCTTCTTCTTCAACGCCGAGGCGGCGCTGCAGACCGGCGAGTACAACATCGGGCCGGGCCTCGGCGACACCGGCGACATCAAGGCCATGGGCTTCGAAGGGATGCTCGGCTTCCAGTTCGGCGGGGACCACAACTTCCGAGTCCGCGGCTGGTACGACATGGCCTCGGGCGACGACGACCCGACCGACACCGACGCGCAGACCTTTGATCCCCTGTTCCAGGATTCTCACTACCGCTACGGCTTCACCGACCGCTTCGTATTCTCCAATCTGACGGTCTTCGGAGTCGGCTTCAGCGCCTCGATTAACGACACGCAGACCTGGGGCGTCGATTACTTCAACCAGGCGATGACCGAGGAGGACGACGTCACGGGCGAGGACCAGCTCGGCCAGGAGGTCGACGGCTGGTGGAAGCTGCAGTACAACCCCAACACCCAGATCATGGTCGGGGCGGCCTACTTCATGCCCGGCGATGAGGTCGACGCGCTGCTCGCGCCTTCCGATGGCGACACCGGCATCCGCCTGCTGACGCAGGTCCGGCTCCGCTGGTAACCGGCTAGCATCGAGCGTTCAAGGGCGGGGATTCGTCCCCGCCCTTTTTTTGCGTCTCCGGCGCCCTTGCTGCGTTGTCGCGCCACGTGCTACCGTGCCCTCCGTCCGCCGCCGATGGCGGATTTGGCGCATCAGGGAGCCGGGGGAATGCAGCTGGATCTGGGAAGCCGTTGCGGTGAGTGCCTGCTGTTCGGCGCCATCCAGGGACTGGAAGATGGTCTGGTGCTGGTGGATCCCGAAGGCCGGATCTTCCACATCAACCGCCGGGCCCAGGAGCTGCTCCGGATCGATGCCACCGCCGTAGGCAAGCCGTTTCGCTCGACAGTGGCCGCGGCGTCGGTGGCCCGCTTCTGGAATTCCGCCTCGCGACGACGGGAGTCGGCTTCCACCGAGATCGTCCTGTCGGCCGGGAGCCTCACGCGGGCGACCATCGCCTGCTGCTATTCGCATGCCGGCGGGCTCATCGGACGCGCTCTGCTGCTCCGGGACATCACGCGTGAGAAGCGCATCCAGGTCGACCTGCCCGTGGAGGTGGCGCGCCGGCTCGTCGACATAGCCGGCGCTCCCGGCCCCGATCCCTCTCTCCTGCTCACCCGGCGCGAGCGCGAGGTCCTCGAGCTCCTCGCCGGCGGCATGACCAACACCGCCATCGCGCGGCGGCTCAAGGTGGCTCCCAACACCGTCGCCTCCCACCTCAAGCGCCTCTATGCCAAGCTCGGAGCCCGCAACCGCTCTCAAGCGGTGGCCTATGCCCTATCGCACGGCATGACCTCCCGCCGGTGAGAACCGCCCCACCCTCCCCCAAATAGGGGAGGAAACTCCCCCATTCGGGTCATTGTCGCCCCTGCGCATTGCTCGGATATTCGAGCCATCTTTCCATCCAACGTCCCGCGCCCACGGCGATGCGCGGGCCGCATCGCGGAGGGCAACGTGATCGGCAACGATTCGGTACGCCCTGCGGCGGCGGCACGACCGGGACTCGCCGCGCGGCAGCGTGAATGGTCGAAGAAGCTCCTGGGATGGACCCTCGGATGGCTGGCGTTCGAGACGCTGACCGGGCTGTCCATCTACCTCCTGCCGTTCTCCGTCCCGAACCAGTGGATCGTGATCGTGCACACCCTGGTCGGGATGGTGTTCCTCGTCCCCGCGCTCGCGTATCAGGTGCGCCATCTGAAAGTCCACTGGAACCGCCCTCTCAACGCGATCAAGCTCATGGGTTACCTGGGGAGCCTGGCGACGGTGGTCGTCCTGATCTCGGGACTGGTGCTGACCTGGGAGGCTCTGCTGGGCCCCAGGATTTCGTACCTGTGGGATCAGATCCACATCCTGTCGACCTTCGCCCTGGTGGCCTTCGTCCTGCCGCACGTCCTCGTGATCCTCTTCCGGGACCGGTCGCTTCCAGGGTCGGCCCTGGGCGCCTCGCAGCGCCTTACTCTGGTACGCACGACGGCGGTCGCTCTCGGCTGCACGGCCCTCGTCGCGGCCCTCTGGGCCAGCTACCCGGGGGAATCGTGGAACAACCGGTTCCCGGCTGACTATTCCTATTCCCTCGGCAAGGACCGGCCGTTCGCGCCGAGCCTGGCCCGTACCGCCTCGGGCGGCGCCTACGATGCCCGCTCCCTCTCCGGATCGGAATCGTGCGGAACCGCGGGCTGCCACGAG
This sequence comes from Candidatus Polarisedimenticolia bacterium, assembly GCA_035764505.1. Classification (NCBI taxonomy): domain Bacteria; kingdom Pseudomonadati; phylum Acidobacteriota; class Candidatus Polarisedimenticolia; species Candidatus Polarisedimenticolia bacterium. The sequence continues at coordinate 50,512 of DASTZC010000174.1, read as the reverse complement.
GAGATCACCGCCCAGTGGCGGGTGAGCGCCCACCGCTGGGCCGCGATGGACGCCGGCTTCCAGAGAATCCAGGAGGAGATGGCGCGCCAGAACGGCGCCGAATCGACGCGCTACTGCGGCGGGTGCCACGATCCGATCTCTCTGTTCTCGGGAACCAAGAACCTGTTCACTCCCAAGCTCACCGGCCTGTCGGGATACCAGGAAGGGGTCTCCTGTCTCGCATGCCACTCGGTCCGCAAGACCGACGTCGCGGGCAACGCCAACTACATCGTCGCGCAGCCGACCCGTTATCTCTTCGAGCTGCGGGACGGCACGACGGCGCGCGCGGCGCGCGACTTCCTGATCCGCGCCTATCCCCGCCGTCATGTCGAGGACCTCTCCAAGAGAGTGTTCAAGACGCCGGAGTACTGCGCCGCCTGCCACAAGCAGTTCATCGACCAGGAGGTGAACAATGTCGGCTGGGTGCAGCTGCAGAACCAGTACGACAACTGGCGCAAGAGCCGCTGGAACCATCCCGGCGACCCCCGCAAGACGATCGAGTGCCGCGAGTGTCACATGCCGCTCGTCCCTTCCCGGGACCCCGCGGCCGGAGACGGGAGCGACTACAACCGCTCCGCCTCGGACGGACGGGTGCGCAGCCACCGCTTCCTGGGAGCCAACCAGTTCATGCCGACCGTGCTGAAGCTGCCCGGTGCGGCCGAGCAGGTGGCGCTCACCGAGCAATGGCTGAGGGGCCAGATCGAGGTTCCGGAAATCGCCGACAAGTGGAGGAAGGGGCCCGCGGTGGCCCTGGAGCTGGATCTGCCGGAGAGCGCCGCGGCGGGCTCTCTCGTGAGCCTGCGTGCGGTGGTCACCTCCAACAAGGTCGGACACGACTTCCCGACCGGGCCGCTCGACATCATCCAGTCCTGGATCGAGCTGAACGTCACGGACGACGCGGGCCGCCCCGTCTATGCCACCGGCGGGGTGAATGAGAAGCGCTTCATCCAGCCCGGCTCGTTCATCTTCAAGGCGGAGCCCGTGGATCAGTACGGCAACCTGATCGATCGGCACAACCTCTGGGAGATGGTCGGCGTGCGCTTCCGCCGATCGCTCTTCCCGGGCTTCTCGGATGTCGCCGAATTCTCCTTCCGCTGCCCCGGGGCCTCCGGCGGCGGCAAGACGGCTTCCGAGGACGCCTATTCCTTCAAGGTCCCGGGGGATGGCCGATCGCTGCACGTCTCCGCCCGTCTGTTGTACCGGAAGATCGACCAGTACCTGCTCAACTTCATGTTCGGGGAGAACGCCGGCCTGACGGCGCCGATCACCTCCCTGGCGAGCGCCGAGGGCGTGATCCGCGTCCTGCCGGCTGGCCGCCCCGCCGGCTCGACTCCGGTGAGGGTGGGAGAGGCGGCGGCCCCCAAGGCCGGGCCGCCGCTCGGATCGGCTCCATGAGGGCGGCGTCGACAACCTCCTGGCGCCGGAAGTCGCGATTCCTGCTCATCGTGGGGTCGGTCTTCGTCGCCGTCGTTTTCGCGGCCCTGCTCCTGCTCGGCAGAGGATCGGAAGCCTACGTGCCCGGGGAGGAAGCTGAGCGCAGCGACGAGATCACCCGGTCGCTCCGGCGCGACCTGCCCGCCGAGGTCCCGCGCATCGCGTTCGTCGACGCCGCGCAGGCAGCCGGGATCCGCTTCCGCCACTTCCAGGGGGTGCGCTCGACCCAGCTGCCGGAGGACATGGGATCCGGCGCGGCCTGGGGTGATTACGACGGCGACTCCGATCCCGACCTGCTCCTGGTGAACGAGACCGGCCCTCTCACCGCCGGAGAGCAGGAAGCCGCCTCGTCCGGTGCGAGGACGCAGCTGTTCCGCAATGATGGGGGCGGCCGCTTCACCGACGTCACCGACCGCGCGGGAATCGCCGTGCCTGGGCTGGGAATGGGAGCGGCCTGGGGCGATTACGATGGCGACGGCGATCTCGACCTGGCGGTCACGCGCTACGGGACCAACCTGCTGTTCCGCAACCAGGGAGACGGGACGTTCCGCGAGGTGGCGGGCGAGACCGGACTCGCCGGGCCGCCAGGGTTCTGGACCGGAGTTTCCTGGTCCGACTACGACCGGGACGGCGATCTCGATCTCTACATCTGCGGTTACGTGCGCTATGCCGGCGAGGCGGAGGGCGGCGCCCACGTCACGCGGCAATACGACACCGAGGTCCCCTACACCCTCAACCCTTCCAGCTATCCCCCGGAGAGGAATCTGCTGTATCGCAACGAAGGCGGCGTCTTCCGGGAAGTGGGCAAGGCCTCCGGAGTCGACAATCCGACCGGCCGATCCCTGTCGGCGAGCTGGGCCGATTTCGATGCCGACGGGCTCCCCGATCTCTACGTCGCCAACGACATCTCCGACAACGCCCTGTTCCACAACCTCGGGAACGGCCGGTTCGAGGACATCAGCCACCCCGCCTGGGTCGCCGACTACCGCGGCGCCATGGGACTGGCGGTGGGGGACTGGGACAACGACCAGGATCTCGATCTCTTCATCACGCATTGGCTGGCGCAGGAGAACGCCCTGTACGTCAACCAGCGCGGCGTCATTGCCGCGACGGCCGGCGAGCCGCTCCACTTCGTGGACGATGCCGACCAGATGGGGCTGGGGCAGATCTCGCTGGATTTCATCGGCTGGGGCACCGATTTTCTGGACTACGACAATGACGGCCGGCTGGATCTCTTCGCGGCCAACGGCAGCACCTTCCAGAGCGAGTCCGATCCCTCCCATCTGGTCCCGATGAAGAACCAGCTGTTCTGGAACGGGGGCGGCTCGCGCGGCTTCTTCGAGGTCGGCGCGGCGAGCGGGCCCGCCTTCGGCGTCGAGAACGTCGGTCGCGGCGCCGCCATAGCCGACTTCGACGGCGACGGCGATCAGGACATCGCGGTGGTCGTCCACGGAGGCGATGTGCGCCTGCTGCGCAACGAGGGAGGCAATCGCCAGAGCTGGCTGCGGCTGCTCCTGCGCGGGCCGCAGGGCCGCCGCGGCGCGGTCCGCGGGCTGGCCACCAGCACCTTCGCCAACGGCGCCCGCGTGCGCCTGACAGCTTCAGGGCGGACCCAGCTGCGCGAGCTGGGAGGCAGCTCCTCCTATCTCAGTCAGTCGCCTCCCGGAGAGGTCTGGTTCGGCCTCGGATCGGCGGAGCGGATCGATAATCTGGAGATTCGCTGGCCGGACGGCAAGACTCAGTCGTTCCACGATGTGCCGGCCCGGTCCGTCCTCCTCGTGAGGGAAGGAGGCGAGATTGCTCCTCTCGCTGTTCTCACGGTGTCATCCGAGGCGCCCGACACCCCTCCCGCGCGGCCCGCGGAGAACGGCAAGACCGCCGATTCGCAGAAGGTGCTGCGCTTCTGGAGCCTGTACCGGGACGCGACCGGGATGCGCACGAAGCGGGACTTCGCCTCGGCCGCGTCGCTCTATCGCCAGGCGCTGGAGCTGGACCCCCATCACGAGGACTGCCTCTACTACCTTGGACAGAGCCTGCTCGAGACCGGGGACTTCAATGCGGCGAACGCCGCCTGGGAGAAGCTGGTCGAGGTCAACCCGCAAAGCGCCCGCGGACATCTCGCGCTCGGCGCACTGCTGGCCTCGCCCGATCCCAGGGCCCCGCGCGATCTCGCCCGGGCCGAGGAGCACCTGAGCCGCGCCCATGGGATCAATGCGGAGGAGACCGGCCCCATGCTCCGACTCGGAGAGGTGCTCATCATGCAGGGCCGGCTGGAGGAGGCGAATCGCTGGCTGCTCTCCGCCACGCGCACCAACCCGAAGTGCGTCGATGCGCCGTTCCTGGCTGGATACCTGGCGTGGAGATCGGGTGACAGGACACGGGCCGCCTCCTACTTTCGCAAGGCGGCCGACGCGGCCCGGACTGAGGCGCCCCCGAAGGGAGTTCTCAGTGAAGGAGACCGCAAAGGAACGGGAAGGCAGCCGGCTCCCCCGCTGGCGGACCCGATGGGGAAGACTCTCCTGGGTTCTTTCTCCACCCAGGTTAAGCACGGCCCCGCCGCCGAGGATAAGGCGATCGATCTCGATGCAGCCTACCGGCCCCTCGATCTCTACGTCCGTGCCGCGCGGCCCTAGCGGACGGGACGACCCGTGGCCGCCCTCATCACGCGCTCTCCAGCTTCGCGAAAGCCTCCCAGAACTCCGGAAAGCTCTTCGACACGCAGCCGGGGTCGCGAATGATCACCCCCGGGATGCGTAAGCCGGCGAGGGCGAAGCTCATCGCCATGCGGTGGTCTTCGTAGGTCTCGATCGACGCCCCCTGCAGGGGACGCGGCTGGATCTCGAGGAAATCGGGGCCTTCCCGGATCTCGGCGCCCAGGCGCGCGAGCTCGCGCGCCAGCGCGGCGACCCGATCGGTCTCCTTCACGCGGAGCGTGGACAACCCGGTGAAGCGGCTTCGGCCGCGGGCGAACAGCGCGGTAACGGCGAGCGTCGGCGCGGCATCCGGCATTCCCGAGAGATTGCAATCGGCCGCCTCCAGCTCCCCGCCCGACAGCGCAACTCCTTCGCCCTGCGCGATCACCTTGCAGCCCATCTTCTCCAGCACCTCGAGAATGCCCCGATCCGCCTGGGCGGAATCGGGTTGGAGGTTGCTCACCCGGACCTGCCCGCCGGTAATCGCCGCCGCCGCGAAGAAGTAGCCGGCGCTCGAGTAATCGCCTTCGACGCGCAGCTCGCGGCCTGCGAAGTCCTGCGGCTCGACCGAAAAGCTCAGAGGCGCCGGCTCCTGCAGCTCGATTCCGAAGCGGACCATCACCTGGGCGGTGAGACGCAGGTAGGGTGCCGAGGCGATTTCCCCCTCCGGTGCAATGCGCAGCGCTCCGGCGGCCCGCGGCGCGACCAACAGAAGAGCTGAAAGATACTGGCTGCTCATCCCGGCGCGGATGCTGACGCGGCCGCCTCGGAGCCCCTCCGCCAGGATCTCCAGAGGAGGAGATCCGCGCGTCCCCAGGTAGCGGATGCGTGCGCCCAGCTCCCGCAGGGCGTCGACCAGGGGCTGGATCGGACGCTCGCGCATGCGCGGCGATCCATCGAGGAGGTAGCGGCCCCGCCCGAGGCAGAGCAACGCCGTCAGGAACCGGGCCGCCGTGCCGGCGCTGCCCGCGTCGACCGAGGCGCCGGGGCTCGGGAGACGGCCTCCCCCGCCGCGGATTTCCCAGGCCCGTGCGCCCTGCCCGATCCCGATCCCGACCGCCCGCAGGGCCTCCGCCATCACGCGCGTGTCATCGGCATCCAGCGGCTGCACGATGCGGGAGACGCCGGAGGCGAGAGCCCCAAGGATCAGCAGGCGCTGCGTGACACTCTTCGAGGGAGGGGCGACCAGATCCGCGTCGACGGCCCCCCCGGCCTGGATGGCGCGGGCTTCATTGAACATGGCGGTGACACCCTAGCAGAGGGGCCGAGAAGCGATCAACGCCGGTTTTCCAGCCTTGCCGTGCTGCCGGGTCCGAACCTATATTCGCCCCAGACCCGTGCCTTTCGGTGGATCCTCGATGCCCAACCGCCAGCGCTATTTCCTCATTGTCATCGCCGTGAGCCTCCTGTCGACCCTCGCCTTCCTCTTCATGGAGAAGACGGCACGCTCCGCCAGCCTGTCGGCGCCCGCCGGCACGACTCCAAGCGAAGCGGAGGACGTCGTGTCGGCCCGCTCGGAGGATGGCGCCCTGGCCTTGACGCTTGAAGCGCCGCGCGGATCCTTCTGGTTCGGCCGGCAGGAAATCGCCGTTCAGGTGCAGCTTCCTTCCGGCGACCGGATCAAGACGATCGATTTCTTCGTGGATGGCGGCCTCATGAAGACGCTGGCCGAGCCGCCTTACCGCATCCAGGCCGACTTCGGCGAGGAGATCGTGAGCCATTCGCTGGTGGTAATCGCGCAGACCGGCGCGGGACGGGCCGCCCGGCTGTCGCGCATCTCCCGGCCGGCCCACGTCGACTCGAGGGTCGAGGTCTCGCTCGTGACCATGCCGGTGGCCGTGATCGGTGCGGACGGCAGGTTCGTCAGCCGGCTGGATCTGAGCGATTTCACCCTGGATGAGGAAGAGGTGGAGCAGACGCTGGTGCACTTCGACCGCGACCCGACTCCCGCCTCGGTGGTGGTGGCCCTGGACAGCAGCGACAGCATGCAAGGCTCCTTCTGGAGCGCCCAGAAGGCCGCCAACGAGTTCGTCGCCACTCTCCCGCCTTACGACAAGGTCTGCCTGATCGGCTTCTCCGATGCCGCCCGCGTGGCCAAGGAGTTCACCTTCGACCGGCGCTCCCTGGCCTTCGCCGTCAGCTCGATGAAGCCGGCGGGCAACACGGCCCTGTACGATGCACTGGGGACCGCCGGCGAGCAGCTCGCCTCGCGTCCGGATCGCCGCGTGGCGGTCGTCTTTTCGGATGGCGGGGAGACGCAGATTGCCGATCCGGTCAAGGCGCGCGATCGGCTGTCGGAGGCCTTGCGTGCCGCCCGGGAATCGGGCGTCACCTTCTACACCGTCGCCTTCGGCCCCAGGGCGGACAAGGAAGTGCTGCGCCGAATCGCGGAGGAGACCGGCGGCGAGTCGTTCGACTCCTCCGATCCCGCGGCGCTGCCGGGGATCTTCGCGCGCATTTCACAGAGCCTCGAGCACCAGTACACGCTGAGCTACTACCCGACCCGACCGATCTCCGAAGGGGGCTGGCGCAGCGTCTCGATCCATGTCCGGGTCCCGGGGGCGATCGTGCGCTCCCGTCCCGGCTACCTGGCCGGGCCGATACCGCCGCCACCGGAAGAGACTCCCGCGCCGCTCCCCGCCGCCCGCCCGGCAAAGCCGCCGGCGCCGCCGCCGGCTCCGGCTGAGCTGGAAGACGTTTCTCCTCCCGAAGACGACACGATCCCTCCCGCTATCCGCTGACGGCGCGCCGGAGCCGCGTTGAAATGCCTGACCCCGTGGGCTATAGTTGCCGCGTTGCTGCGACCCATCCTCGACCTGCTTGCAGCGGAAACCGAATCTGGGAACCCCTTTCCGCCTCATGACTCCTCTGCGGATGCCGCGCCTTCCTCTTCTGATTCTGATGGCCGCCTTGACCACCCTAGCGGCGGCGCCGTCGGGCGAATCGGTGCATGAGCAGATGGACTTCGGCGTCAAGGCCGCGAAGAAAGGGCTGTGGAAGGAGGCGCTGTTCCGCTGGGAGAAAGCCGTCAAGCTGCAGCCCGACAACCCGCGCCTGCTGAACAACCTGGCGGTGGCCTACGAGACCGCCGGAGATTTCGAGAAGGCGGACGCCACATACCGCCGGGCGCTGGAGGCCGATCCCTCGAACCGTGACATCAAGCAGAACTTCGATCTCTTCACCAATTACTTCAAGCAGGTCCTCGCCCGCAAGGAGCGGGCCGGGGATCCCGGCGCAGGCGCGGCGGTGAATCCCCCCCCCGGGGAGGAGGAAGAGCCTCCTCTCGAAGACGATGCGCCGCCGCCCCGCTGAGCTCCTGGCGTGCGTTCTCCTGCTGGGTCTTCCCTTCGGGGCGCTGACGGCCGGCACGGTGCAGGTCCAGGTGAGCCTTCCGGTCCCCGAGCGGGTCGACATGACCGGCATCGATTCGATCCTGGTTACGCGCGCCGTCCTGCTCAACGACAACCCCAAGGTGGATATGAACAAGGAGACGGTCGGGTTGTTGCGTCGGGAGCTGCGCAAGCGGACCCGGCTGCACGTCCTCGACGTGGAGGCACCGCCGCTGCCCGAGCAGCCGCTCGACGAGCTGGCGCGCAACCCTGAGTTCTGGAAGGATCTGGCGGCGAAGTATGGCGCCGACATGGTCCTGACCGGCAGCCTCAAGTACGAGATCACCGACCGCTCCAGCTTCGTCACCGAGGACATCATCAGCCCGGTGACCGGCCAGAGGATTCGTCGTACCCGCTTCGCCGACCGCGAAGGATTCCAGGTGGTGTTCCACGTCTATTTCCTGAGGGGCCGCGACGGTGTGCTCCTGTACGACGACGAGTTCTCCGAGGACACCACGGTGGACGGCAAGGGGAACGATCCGCTGACGGTCCTGTTCACGATGTTCGAGCACATCGAATCGGACATGTTCGGCATCATCGCGACCAAGCAGAAAGTCGAGACCCGAACGTTGTTCACCGACTGAAGGGATCGCTCCCGTGCCGCTGAGCCCCCGGCGCCTTGCCGCTCGCTCCCTGGTGGGCCTCCTCCTGGCCCTGGTCCCGGGCGCAGCATTTCCCTTCGGCAAGAACAAGATCAACTACGACAACTTCGACTGGCACATCTACAAGTCCCCGCATTTCGACGTCTACTACTATCCGGAGGAAGAAGGCCGCCTCGAGCAGGTGGTCTCCTTCGCCGAAAGCGCCTACGTCAAGCTGTCGCAGGACCTGGATCATGAGGTCAAGATCCGCATTCCGCTCATCTTCTACAAGACCCATGGGGAGTTCGAGCAGACCAACGTGCAGCTCGACTTCATCCCCGAGTACGTGGCGGCCTTCGCCGAGCCCTTCGAGAACCGCATGGTGCTGCCGGTGGACCGGCCCCCCGACCTGCTGTACGAGCTGATCACCCACGAGCTGGTGCACATCTTCGAGTTCTCCATCTTCTACGAGGGGTCGATCGGCCGCGCGCTGCGATCCAATACGCCTCCCTGGCTGATGGAAGGGCTGGCGGAGCATCTGGCCAACGCCAGCAGCCCGCTCAACGAGATGGTGATCCGCGACGCGGTGGTGCACAACATCATCCCGCCCATCCACCGCGTCAACGTGGTGAACTTCCTGACCTACCGCTTCGGCCAGGCGGCCTTCGACTACATCGGCGAGAAGTACGGCCTCGAGGGCATCCGCAACTTCCTGTGGGAGTACCGCAAGGTCCTGTTGAGCAATAACCTGGACAAGCCGATCCGCGAGGCGTTCGGGGTGGAACCGGACGAGTTCGACCGGCAGTTTCGGCGCTACCTGGAGCACAAGTACCTGCCGCTCTACCTGGACAAGAAGGAGCCCGAGGACTACGGCCACGAGATCGGCTTCAAGAACGAGGGGATCTACACCTTCTCCCCCACCCTGTCCCCGAGCGGCGACCTGGTGGCCTCCCTCACCACGCGCTACGAGGATCTGGACGTGGTGGTCTTCTCGACCAAGGACGGGACGAACCTGCGCAACATCACCAAGGGGTTCACCAACAAGTACCAGTACATCGTGACCGGCGCCTTCGACGGAAAGAACGACCTCACCTGGTCGCCCGAGGGGGACCGGATCGCCTTCTTCGCGCGGCGCGAGGACGAGCGGAACCTGTTCGTCTACGACGCGCTGAAGGGAAAGCTCCTGCAGGAGGTGGTCATCCCGGGCGTCGAAGTGGAGGAATCCCCGGCTTTCTCGCCCGACGGGAAATCGGTCATCTTCTCGGGCAACGTCGCGGGGGTGGTGGACATCTTCCGCTACGACTTCGACACCAAGAAGGTGTCGAAGGTCACCGACGACGAATACTACGACGCCAACCCCGCCTGGTCGCCCGACGGCAAGACGATCGTCTTCAACCGGCGCATCGACCGCTACGTGAAGATTTTCATGGTCGACGCATCGGATCCGGGCAAGCTCACGCAGCTGACCTTCGGCGAATCCTCCGACATCCAGCCCTCTTTCTCCAAGGACGGCAAGACGCTCTACTACTCCTCCGATCTGGCGGGACACCAGATCTACAACCTCTATTCGCTCAGCCTGGTGGACGGCGAGATCCGCCAGTACACCGATCTGATCGGCAGCGGCTTCAACCCCCTGGAGATCGACTCGCAGGACGGAAAGGCGACGCTGGCCTTCACCGGATACGACAAGGGACGCTTTCACCTTTACCGCATGGAGCTCAACGAGCCGGTGGCGGTCATCAAGCCCAGCGAGCAGACGCAGGAGCCGCCCGAAATCGAGCCTTTCGAGCCCCCCCTGAAGCTGACGCTGGACGAGAAGGAGAAGGGGCGCTACGACAAGCTCAAATGGCACGTCGAGAGCAGCCCGAGCGTGCTGATCGGGGTCGCCAATGACGGCACCATCCTCACCAATGCGCAGCTGGTGCTCTCGGACCTGCTGGGCGATCACCGCGTCTTCATGAACTTCCAGTCGGTGTCCACCTACTCGAACATCGACCTGCAATACTGGAATTTGAAGCACCGCTGGCAGTACGGCTACCGGGCGATGGATTTCCGCGACTACTACCTGCTGGGAACCTCCAGCGGCGGCGTGCAGCGCCAACAGGCCACCCGCACCACCGGAATCTCGACACAGGTTTCCTACCCCTTGTCGGTCTACTATCGGATCGAGGCGTCGATCGGTGCCTATCAGAGGTCGCTGTCCCGGCCGGTGAGCGAGCTCGAAGACATCAACGGGATCACGGTCCAGACGGTCAGCTTCGAGACTTTCAAGGACAACCTGGCGTTCCTGACCACCACCTTCTCCGGCGACACCACCCGCTACAAGGATTTCGGTCCGTACCACGGCAAGCGCTTCGGCTTCACCATCGCCTACGCACCTTTCGTGGTGGGGGACGGCAGCCCGTTCGCGGAGTACTACGTCGACTACCGCGCTTACGGCAAGCTCACGAGCCGCTCGCTGTTCGCCTGGCGCTTCGCGACCGCCATCAGCAACAGCACCGGCTTCTTGGGCCAGGACGGCAGCACCATCTATTCCTTCGGCGGCTACAACACGCTGCGCGGCTATGAATTCCGGGAGTTCTTCGGCAACCGCATCGCCTATTCGAACCTGGAGCTGCGCTTTCCCCTGGTGGACGAGCTGCGCTTTCCGTTCGGAGGGATTCACGCGCTGCGCGGCTTCATCTTCCTGGACGTCGGCGCCGGCTGGTTCCAGGGGCCGCGCTACTTCGATCCCAACACCGGCCGCGACGTCAACTACCAGGGCGTCGACCTGCTGCTCGAGAGACCAGACGGGACGGTCACAGCCATCCCGCGTGAGTTCAACTGCTGGGACGAGAAGAACGACCGGCTGGGCGACTGCCGGGCCGCCTGGGGGCTGGGATTCGCCTGGTACCTTGGGCCTTTCGAGCTGACCTGGGTCTGGGCGAAGCGTTTCGAGAACAGCGCCTTGATCCCTATCGATACCGGAGGAAGTCCGCTGATCGCCAACGAGTACGAATGGCAGAAGGACCCCACCTTCGACAGCTCTTTGCAGACTTCCTTCTACATTGGCCGCTCCTTCTAGCGCCGGCGCAGCATCCGGATCGCCGGGCCGACGCCGGTCCGAGCGATGGGCCCCGCTCCTTCTGCTCTTCGGCCTGGCGGGGGCGCTGCTCGTCCCGCTGCTGGGGAGACAGGGACTCAGCGATCCGGGTGAGTCGTCGCTCGCGCAGTCGGCGCGCGAGATGCGCGAGCGCGGCGACTGGCTCGTCCCCACCCTCTACGGCGAGCCCGCGGCGGAGCGTCCCCCGGTCATGTGCTGGGTGGTCGCCGGCTCCTTCGCGCTGTTCGGCGAGAGCGAGATGGCGGCGCGCATCCCCTCGGTGCTGGCGGCGCTGGCCTTGCTCGCCGTCGTCTGGAGGCTCGCCCTGCGCCTCGGAGCGGGTCGGCTGGGCGGCTGGACCGCCGCGGTAATCCTCGCTTCATCCCTGCAGTTCGTTCTCATCGGCCGCTCGGCCGATCCCGACGTCCCTTTCACCCTCTGCTTCACGGCTGGGATCGTTTGCCTGCTCGAGGCGCTGCGGCGACCCGCACGCGGGGCCTGGGGGCCGGCGGGAGCGGCGCTGCTCGGAGTCTCGGTCCTGTTTTTGGGTACCGCCGGTTTCGTGCTGGTCGCCGCCGTCGCGGTGCCCTGCGTCCTCCTGGTCGCGCGCGGCCGGGTCACGTCACTGCGCCCGCTGCTCTCCTGCGCGACCTTCCTGGCGGTGGTGCTGCCCTGGTACGTGACGGTCGCCGCCCGGGATCCGTCCCTGGCCTCGCGCTGGCTGGCTCCGGGGAGGGTGCTGGATGCGGCGCGCTACGGCGCCGGCGCCGCGCCGGCTTCGCCGTTCGCCTTCGGCTCGATGCTGCTGGTCGGCTTTCTTCCCTGGTCCCTCTTCCTGCCGGGCGCCCTGGCGCGGTCGGCGGCCCGGTTCCCACAGGGCCTTCCGGATGCCCGGCTGCGAGTCGTGCCGGCGATCTGGCTGCTGGCGATGCTGGCCTTGTTCACGCTGGCGGCGGGCCGCTTCTCCTCCTCGATTCTCCCGGCCCTGCCGGCGGCGGCCATCCTGGCGGCCGAGCCGATCTCGAGCTGGCTGGAGCAGGGCGCGGGGGAGCGGCGCTTGAAAGGCATGGGAGCGCTGCTCCTCCTGGTGATTCTGATGGGAGGCATGGTCTTCTTCTCGACCTCGCGCGACAACTTCGGGGCGATTCCTTTCTCCTTCAAGGCGGCCCTGCTGCCGATCTGCTTCGCCGGGCTGCTCGGCTCGCTGTTCACCTTGAGCTCCCTGCTGCTGCGACGCCCCCGGCTCGCGTTCCTGCTCCTTGCCGGCGGCTGCGCCATCCTGGATTTCACGCTGCTGGCCTACGGCTTTCCGACGCTCGAGCCCTGGAGGAGCAGCCGGCCGGCGGCCTATGCCGTCAAGCCGATGATCGGCCCGGGAGACCGGGTCGTCGTGTACCGGCGCTTTCCCCCCGGGTTCGCCTACTACCTCGACCGCATCCCGGAGCGCGTCAGCGGCGAGGAAGCGCTGCAGCGGATTCTGGCGCTGCCGCAGCGTGCCTTCTGCCTGATGGAGCGCGATCTCTTCGAGCAGATGCGCACCCGCCGCCCTTTCCCGCCTCTCTTCCTGCTGTCGCGCAGCGGTGGAGTGGTGGTGGTGAGCAATCGCTCCCCTGCCGCGGACGCCGCGCGCTAGGCCCATCCCGGCTTGCGGCGTTGTGCCTGGCTCGCGCCGCGAGATGAGTTCGCGGCGCGTCGCCGGTGGAGCGACCCACGGCCGCGGCGCCTTGCAATCCGAGGGCTCGACGGCTCCCTATCAATGTGATTCCGATACCCGACACTCCGCGACGACTTTTTCACGCAGCGTCAGGGGCGAACGCCCTATAATGTCGCCGGAAAAAACGCTCCGGAGGACACTCATGCCCGCGCGTTGGGGTCTCTCGCTCGCCCTCCTGCTGATTACGCCGCTTCTGATGTCGGCGCTCCCGGCGCGAAAGAGCAAGCCGGTGGCCACCTTCAGCATCGTCGGCTTCGATCCCGCCACCGGCGATCTCGGTATCGCGGTGGAGTCGCGCTTCTTCGCCGTCGGCGCGGTCGTCCCCTGGGCCAAAGCGGGCGTGGGCGCCGTCGCCACCCAGTCTTTCGCCAACACCACTTTCGGTCCGAAGGGTCTGGAGCTGCTCGAGTCGGGCAAGCCGGCGCCCGAGGCCCTCCAGATGCTCCTCAAAGATGACCCGAACTCATCGCAGCGCCAGGCAGGGATCGTCGATGCGCACGGCACGCCGGCCACTTTCACCGGCGACAAGTGCAATCCCTGGGCGGGAGGCAAGACCGGCAAGAACTACGCGGCGCAGGGGAACATCCTGACCGGCAAGGAGGTGGTCGCCGCGATGGCCGCGACTTTCGAAGACACGGCGGGTCTTCCCCTGGCCGACCGGCTGGTGAAGGCGCTCGCCGCGGGGCAGACCGCCGGCGGCGACTCGCGCGGCCAGCAGTCGGCGGCGCTCCTGGTGGTCCGAGCCAAGGGGGGCTACGCGGGATTCAATGATCGTTACATCGACCTGCGCGTCGACGACCATCCGCGGCCGATCGAGGAGCTGGCGCGCCTGCTCGAGATGCACCACACCACCAACGCCTATGCCGACGCCCGCTTCTACCTGGAGCGCTCCGAGCGCGACCGAGCCGTCAAGATCATGGAGGACGCCACGCGCCGGCGGCTGCACGACGCCGCCAAGGACTCCGACCGCGGCGACGCCTACTACGATCTCGCCTGCTTCTACTCGCTGGCGGGCCTCGCGGACAAGGCGCTGGAGAATCTGACACGCGCCTTTCCTCTCAACCCGTCCCTGAAAGCCTTCTCCCTGAACGACACCGACCTCGACGTGCTGCGCTCCGATCCCCGCTATCGCGACCTGGTGAAGGATGCCGCCGGCAAGAAGCCTTGAGACGCCGCGCCCCTTCCTGAAGTGGGCCGGCGGCAAGACACAGCTGCTGTCGCGCCTCGAGGCGCTGTTTCCCGAGGCCGGGAGCTTCGATCGCTACCTCGAGCCTTTTCTCGGCAGCGGCGCGGTCTTCTTCAGGGTGCAGTCGAATTGCTCCCCGCGGACCGTTCTCCTGTCGGACGGCAACGAGGAGCTGGTCCTCGCCTGGCGTTCCATCCAGAAAGACGTGGAAGGGGTGATCGCGCTCCTGGAGCGGCACCGGCGCCGGCACGGCCGGGAGCACTACTACCGCGTCCGAGCGCGATCGCCGGAGTCGCTCTCCCCGGCCGAGAGAGCTGCCCGCCTAATCTATCTCAACAAGACCTGCTTCAATGGTCTCTACCGCGTCAACGCGGCCGGCATCTTCAATGTTCCGATGGGACGCTACGACGATCCGCCGATCCTGGACGCCGGGAACCTGCGCCGCGTCGCGCGGGCGCTGTGCGGCGTCCGGCTCAAAGGGGCGCATTTCCGCGAGACGCTCGACGACGCCCGGCCCGACGATTTCATCTACTTCGATCCTCCCTACGATCCGCTCTCCGCGACCTCGTCGTTCACCAGCTACATGAACGGCGCCTTCCGTGAGCGCGACCAGGAGGAGCTGGCCGAGGTCTACCGGGTGCTGACCGATCGCGGCTGTCGCGTCATGCTCAGCAACAGCGACACCGCCCTCATCCGCCGGCTCTACGGCGCCTTCGATATCCGGCCGGTGAAAGTGCGGCGCAGCATCAACTCCAACGCGGCGCGCCGCGGTCCGGTGCCGGAGGTGGTGGTGCTCAGCTATCGTCCACCCGATGCGGCTCCTGCGAGCCCGCCGCGCCGGACGCGAGGGGTTCCCGATTCTCATGAGGAGACGGCCTCATGGCTCAGGTGAGCTGGCGGTACCATCGCCCCGGCTGAATGAGCTGCAGCAAGGCGCAGGAGTTTCTTGCGAAGCGCAAGATCGAATCGCTGCAGACGACGAACGCGAAGCAGGAAGTGATTGGTCCGCAAGAAGCCTTGCGGCTGGCGCGCGAGGCCGACGAGATCGTGGTCGCGCGCGGCAAGCGGGTGGTGCGCATCGATCTGAAGCGCGAGACGCCGGACGATGCGACGCTTCAGAGCCTGATCCTCGGACCGACCGGCAACCTGCGGGCCCCGACGCTTCGGGTCGGTCGCACGCTTTTGGTGGGATTCGACGAGCCGACTTACCGCCGCCTGCTCGGCTGAGGGCTCAAAGGGAGATTCGTCTCAGGGAGAGCAGGCCGCCCACCGCCCCCGCCACCAGTCCCAGCCCCAGCAGGAGCGCCCAGGACGAGCCGGGGAGAAACGATCCGCTCATCAGGTCGCGCAGCAGCGGCACCGGCTGGCCCCAGCCGCCCGCGAGCCGGCGGTGCAGCCCGTAGAGAAGCGCCAGCGAGATCCCCCCTCCCAGGAACCCCAGGAAAGAGGACTCCAGCAGGAACGGGGCCGCGATGTAGGCGCGCGTCGCACCCACCAGACGCAGGATCTCGATCTCCTGCTGGCGGGCGTAGATGCTCATGCGGATCACGCTGGCGATCGTCAGCACCGCCGCCAGGCCCACGATCCCCCCCAGGGAGATGCCGGCGGCGCGCACCATCCGGACCAGGTCGCGCAGCTTCGTGACCCAGGGGAGGTCGTAGGCGGCGTCCTCGACGCCGGGCTGCGCTTTCATCTCCGCCGCGAAGGCCTGCAGCGCCTCCGGATGGCGATGGCCCTCGGCGATCGCCACCTCCAGCGAGGCGGGGAGCGGGTTCTCCTCCAAGGATCCGGCCACCTCGCGCATCGCCGGAAAGAGGCGCCGGAACTTGTCCAGGGCCGCCTCGGGCGACAGGTACTCCACCGCGGCCACTTCCGGCCGGCCGCGCAGCCGCTCGACCAGCGCGTCGCGCTGCGCCTCGCCGGCGTCGGCGCGCAAATAGACGCTGACGGTCACCTGGCTCCCGGCCGCCTCAACGACGCGCGCGAGATTGTGCGCCAGCAGAAGAAACAGCCCCAGCACCAGCAGCGACACCGCGATGGCGAAGGCGGCCACCAGGTTCATGAAGCGGTTGCGCCACAGGTTGAGCAGGCTCTCGCTCAGGATATGCCGCAGCATCAGGCGCTTGCCAGCCGGCCGGCGTCCAGAGCGATGACGCGCTTGCCCATGCGCGCGATCAGATCGCGATCGTGCGTGGCGACCAGGACCGTGGTGCCGCGGATGTTGATCGATTTGAACAGCGTCATGATCTCCCAGGAGAGATCGGGGTCCAGATTGCCGGTGGGCTCGTCCGCCAGGAGCAGCACGGGCTCGCTCACCAGGGCGCGGGCGATGGCGACGCGCTGCTGCTCGCCGCCCGACAGCTCCAGCGGGTGCGCGCGCACCTTGTGGTTCAGCCCCAGCATCTCGAGGACGGCGTAGGTCCGCGAGCGCTGCACCTTGCGCGACGCACCGGTGATCTCCATCACCAGGGCGACGTTCTCGAACACGGTGCGCCTGGGAAGAAGCTTGAAGTCCTGGAAGACGATCCCCAGCCGACGCCGCAGGCCTGGAACCTTGGACGCCGGCAGCGTGGACACATTGATGCCGTCGACCAGGATTTTCCCCGAGGTGGCGATTTCCTCGCGGAACAGCAGGCGCAGCAGCGTCGTCTTGCCGGCGCCGCTGGACCCGGTGAGAAAGACGAACTCCCCCTTCTCGACCGCCAGGCTGACGTCCACCAGGGCGTGGTGCGCACGTCCGTAGTCCTTGTTGACGTGGTACAGCTCGATCATGGGGCGCTATGCTACGGGATGCAACGCTCCATATTCAACACTTCAAGACGGATTCGGATCCGTTTCGAGACGAGATTCCCTCCGGCGCGTTTCCCGCGTGAAAGCTTGAGAACCCCGCGCGCTTTCGCCCATAATCACGCGGTGACTCCGCGAACAGCCGATCTCGCGCCACGCCCGCGCCGATGAAGGGACTGCCGGCGCGCCTGCACCCGGTCCTCCTGCTCGGATTGTGCGCCGCCCTCTATTTCACCCATCTCGGGGGCACCGATCTGAAGGAGCCCAACGAGCCGACCTCGGCCCAGGCGGCCCGCGAGATGGTGGAGCGGCGCGACTGGATCTTCCCGACGGTCAACCGCGAGCCCTATCCCGACAAGCCGCCGCTGCTCTTCTGGGCGATCGCCCTGGCCTCTGCCCCTTTTGGAGAGGTCAACGAAATCGGCGCGCGCCTCCCTTCCGCCTGCGCCGCGACGCTCGCCGTGCTGGCTCTCTATTTCATGACGCGCCGGGAGCTGGGAAGCCGCGGGGCGGCCTTCGCCGCGGCCACGCTGGCCGTGAGCAACTTCTTCGTCGAGCAGGCGCGCTACGTGCAGCACGATATGCTTCTCTGCCTGGGAGTCACCCTCTCGATCCTGGCGCTTTTCCGCCTGAAGGACGGGGAGGAGCCGCGCGGGCGCTGGATCCTGCTGGCGGCCGCCGGTCTGTCCGTCGGAGTGCTCGACAAAGGGCCGATCGGCCTGGCGCTTCCGGCCCTGGTCCTGGCCGGGACCGCAATCGCCGAGCGCCGCCTCTTCGAAGGCTCCGGAAGGATGGCGGCCGCCGCGGCGCTGGGAATGGTGCCGGTGCTCCTCTACTACCTCGCGCTGGCGCGCCGCGGCGGCTGGGAGATCCTGGAGACCTTCCTGTTCCGCCACAACATGGATCGCTTCGTGGCCGGCTTCGACCACGAGCAGCCCTGGTGGTATTTCCTGGCCCACTTCCCGGTGGACCTGCTGCCCGGGACCCTCCTGCTGCCGGCGGCCGCTTTCCTGTCGCCCGCCGATCCGGCGCGGCGGCGGCTGCACCGGCGCTGCTGGATCTGGATCCTGGTGCCGCTGGTCTTCTTCTCCCTTTCCGCCAGCAAGCGTCCGGTCTACATGCTCCCGGCACTGCCTCCCATCGCGCTGCTGTGCGGCTCGCTCATCGATGCCATGGCACGCGGCACGGCCGGCAAGGCGGCGCGGCGGTGTGCTTTTGCCGGGATCGCTCTGGCCCTGGGCGCGCTGGCGCTGGCCGGGATCGGCGCCCCCCTTCTGGCCTGGCGCCGCGCCCCGTCGCTGCTCGCCCCGGCGGGAATCGCCGCCCTGCTCGCGGTGGCCGGCGCCGCCGCCGGGCTGGGACGCCTGCGCCGCGGCAGTTTCTCGGGGGCTTTCGCGGCGCTGCTCGCGAGCCTGTTCGCCGTCTGGCTGGTGGCGGTGGTTGGATTGCTGCCCGCAACCAACCCGATCAACTCGCCCCGCCCTTTCGCGCAGGAGATTCTGCGCCAGGTCCCCATCGGCGCTCCGCTGATGACCTACGGCCTGTATCGCTTCCGCTGCGGCTACATCTTCTATACGGGCCGGCCGATGCCGAGGCTGGCGGATGTTCCGGCCCTGCGCGATTTCCTGGGTCGTCCGGAGAGGGTGTTCTGCGTCCTGCCGTCGGAGGATTACGACAGCCTGGAGTCTGCGTTGAAGGGGCCGGCGCACGTCCTGGCGCGCGGCGGGGCCGGGCGACGCCGCGACGTCCTCATCTCGAACCGGCCGTCCGAGCCGCGGGAGTCTCCCGTCCCAGGAGCTCCCGGTACAGCGCTTGGACTTCCTCCGCCTGGCGCTCACAGCGGAAACGGGTCCTGATCACCGCCGCCGCGGCGCTCCCCATGGCGGCGGCGCCGGCCGCATCGGCGAAAGACGCGCGCAGCGCGCCGGCGATCGACAGCGGCTCGGGCTCCACCAGCATCCCCGTCCGGCCCTCCTCGATCAGCTCGGGCAGCACCCCGACACGCGCCCCGATCACCATCCTGCCCATCGCCATCGCCTCCATGACGCCGCGGCTCGATCCTTCCGAGCCCACCGCCAGCACCACCACCCGATCGGCGGCCGCCACCTGATCGGGCCATGGGAGATGGAGAGAAGCATGGTCCTTGCTGAAACCGACGCGCGCCTCGAGGCCGCGCCGGACGACGACCTCCTTCAGCTCCCCGACGGTGCTCTTGTTCCCCTGCCCCAGGAAGACCAGGCGGGCCTGCGGCAGCTCGTCGGAGAGCAGCGCGAAGGCTTCCAGCATCTCGGATTGCCGGCGATCCGGCCCGACGTGCGACAGGTGGGCGATGAGCGGCGCCTCGGGCGGCACTCCCCAGGCCTGGCGCACGGCGGATGTGGCCCCCGAGACGCGGAAGCGGGACAGATCGAGACCGCCATAGATGGTGCGCACCTTGTCGGGAAGCATCGCGCCGCTGGCGATGAAGTGCTCGCGCGCGGCGCGGGACGGCGTGAGGTTCATGGCCGTGTCTCGGTTGAAGATCCGCCGCCAGACCCGGCCGGCGCGGATGTGACGTATCTCGTGGTGGCTGCGGACCAGCTTGCAGGAACGCCGTGCGAAGTACGACAGCGCCAGCGCCGCCAGCCAGTGATCGTGCTGGGTGTGCGCATGGATCAGGTCGATCGACTCGCGCTCCACGGCGCGCGCCAGGCCGCGGGCCGTGGAGAGGATTCCCCAGGGAGTGTAGTTCCGATCCAGCCGGGCGTACGGGAAGTTGGACACGCCGCGAGCGGCGGCTTCGCGCTCCAGGCTTTCCCCCGGAATGCAGCACAAGCGCGCGTCGACGCCCGCTTTGGCCAGCGTGGCGCACAGCGTCACGGCGGGCTCGGCGCTGCCGGTCCAGCGATAGCGGCTGATAAGGTGAAGGACGACCATCGGGGTCGTTGACAGTAGCATTCGCCCTCCCTAAGATCAATCGCCTTTGACCATGCCTTCATCCGCCGCGACCCCCCGCGCCGACCACTTCGCCCCTTCACGGGAGCGATCCCGCATCCTTTTTCTTTTCATCGGAAGCCTGCTCCTGTTCGGCGCGGGCATCGGCATGCGCTCCTTGTGGAACCCGAACGAGCCGGTCTATGCCGAAGGGGCGCGTGAGATGATGCTGCGCGGCAGCTACTTCCTCCCCTACGTCAACGGCGTCATTTACTCCGACAAGCCGATCTTCTATTTCTGGACGATGCTGGCCGGGTGCCTGTTCACCGGAGGAATGTCGGAAGCGGGGTTGCGGATACCCTCGCTGGTGTCCGGGGTCCTGTCGGTGCTGCTGGTCTACCGCCTCGGGCGCAGGATCTTCGGGATCCGCGCCGGCTTCCTCGCCGGCGCATGCCTGGCCACCACGATCATGTTCTGGTGGCACTCGCAGTACATCCAGATGGATCAGCTCCTCTCCTTCCTGATGCTCGCCGCGCTGTACGCTTTCTTCGAGGGAAAGGAGACGGCCAGCCCGCGTCGCCCGCTGCTGTGGGCCGCCTCGGGGGCCTGCATGGGACTGGCCTTTCTCACGAAAGGACCGGTCGGACTGGTGCTCCCCGCCGCAATCATGGGTCTGTACCTGCTCCTGGCCGGAGAGCTCCGCTGGCTCTTCCGGCGCGAGATGGTCTGGATGGGGGCGCTCTTCCTGCTGTTCGCCGTTCCCTGGTTCGCCTCTCTGGCGCTGACCGGACATCGGGAGGTGCTGGAGGATTTCTTCATCCGCCACAATTTCGAGCGCGCCACCGATCCCTTCAACCACCGGCAGCCTTTCTGGTATTACGGGCCCCGCCTGCTCTCCGATCTGTTCCCCTGGTCGATCTTCCTGGCGGCCGCCTTGTTCGTCCCCGTTCGCAATGAGATGGAGCGCCGCGGCAGGCTTTTCATCAGGCTTTGGCTCGGAGTCGTTCTCGTGGCATTCTCCTCGGTGGGATCCAAGCGGGGCGTCTACCTGCTGCCGCTATATCCGGCCGCGGCCCTGGTGATGGGAAAGTTCTGGGACGATGTCTTCGCCGACCGGGCCGCGGGGTGGATGAAGAAGTGGGCGCGATACGGGCTGGGCTTCCTGGGAATCTGCCTGGGAATCATGACGCTCGCCTGCTTCGGCGGCATGCTTTATGGGCTGCGCTCCGGGAGCTACGGTCGCGAAGCGATCTGGCTGGTCCCGGCGGGAGCGATCGTCCTGACCGGCGGCATCATGCTGTGGCGTGCGCTGCGCGCCCACCGGCTGCCGGAAGCGGCGGTCGCGGTGGGGCTGACGATGTCCGCGGTCTACCTCTACGCGGGATTGTTCCTGTTTCCGCTGGCGGACCGCTTCAAATCGCCCGCCCCCTTCTCGCGCCAGGTCCTGGCCGTGGTCCCGCCGGAGGAGGAGATCCGCTCCTATGGCCTCTGGCGCTGGGACGCCGCCTACATCTTTTATACCGGAAGGCTGATGCCGGTGCTGCATTCGCCCGACGAAGTCGAGGCTTATCTCTCCCAGGAGCGGCGCGTCTTCCTCCTGGTGGAGAGCAGCGAGATGGACCGCTTCCTCTCGTCCCTCAAGGCGCCCTCCCGCCTGGTCCTGCGCCAGGACATCGGGCACAAGACCACCGCATTGCTGACGAACCACGACGGACCGCCCTTCTAGGGCGGCTCCCAGGGGATTATCATGCGACGTTTCGCGCTTCTGTTGTCGCTCCCGCTCACCCTCTCATTGATTGACGCCGCTCCGGAGACCCACCAGCACCCGCCTGCTTCCGCCCCGGCCAAGCCCGCTCCAGGAAAAACCGCGCCGCGCAAGCCGGCCCCGGACAAGAACACCTCGTTCCTGCCGGGCATGGGATCGCTGCACCACCCGATCGCCACCACGAGCCGCGACGCGCAGCGCTACTTCGACCAGGGCCTCACCCTGATCTACGGCTTCAACCATGTCGAGGCGATCCGCTCTTTCGAGAAGGCGGCGGCGCTCGACCACAACGCGGTGATGCCGCTGTGGGGGATCGCCTACGCCCTGGGGCCGAACATCAACATGGGGATGGACGAAGAAGCCAACAAGAAGGCGGTGGCGACGACCGAGAAGGCGATGGCGCTGGCCGGGAAGGCGCCCGACAACGAGCGCGCCTATGTCGAAGCGCTCACCAGGCGCTACTCGGCAGGGGCGGGGACCGACCGTGCCAAGCTGGACGAAGCCTTCGCCAAGGCCATGGGCGATCTGAGCAAGCAGTACCCCGACGATCTCGACGCCGCGACGCTCTATGCTGAAGCCTTGATGGATCTCCGCCCCTGGAGGCTCTACGACCAGGAAGGCAAGCCGGCCCCCGGCACGGAGAATATCGTGTCAGTCCTGGAGTCGGTCCTGCGGCGGCAGCCCGACCATGTCGGGGCGAACCACTACTACATTCACGCCGTAGAGGCCTCGAACCAGCCGGAGAGGGCGCTCCCCTCGGCGCAGCGGCTGCAGAACCTGGTCCCGGGCGCCGGACATCTGGTCCACATGCCGGCGCATATCTATGCCCGGACGGGCGATTATTCCGCCGCCTCCCAGAGCAACGCCGACGCGGCCAAATCGGACGAAGCCTATACCCGCCTGACCGGGACCACAGGGATGTATCGCTACATGTACAGCGCCCACAATCTGCATTTCCTCGCCTACTCGGCGGCCATGGAAGGGCGCTACGACGTGGCAAAGAAAGCCGCGACCGACCTGCAGGCAATCACAACGCCGGGCTACAAGGAAATCAAGGAGCTCGAGTTCATGCTCCCCACCTCCTTCCTGGTGGATCTGCGCTTCAGCCGCTGGGACGCCGTGCTGGCGGCCAAGGAGCCTTCCGAGAAGGCGCTGACGACGCGCGCGCTGTGGCATTACGCCCGGGGGTCGGCCTTCGCCGCCACCGGGAAGCTGCATCGCGCCGAAGCGGAGCGCAAAGATTTCGAGAAGCTGGCGGAGCAGGTCGCGGACGACACTCCCTACAGCGGCACGCTGATTACCACGGCAAAGATGGTTCTCGAAGTGGCGCGCCACGCTCTGGATGCGCGCATCGCCGGGGCGCGCACGGACCACGACGCGGCCATCGAGGCCTGGACCGCGGCGGTGGAGGCCCAGGACAAGCTGACCTATGACGAGCCTCCCCCCTGGTTCTACCCGGTGCGCGAATCGCTCGGCGGCGAGCTGCTGCGTGCCGGCAGAGCCCAGGAGGCGGAGAAGGTTTTCCGCGAGGATCTCGAGGACCATCCGCGCAATCCCCGAACCCTGTCGGGTCTGCTGGAAAGTCTGAAGGCACAACACAAGGAGGCTGACGCGGCCTGGGTCTCCCGCCAGCTCCAGACGGCCTGGAAAGGCGGCGACACCGCCCCCCGCTCCGCCGATCTTTGACCCGACCGCCGCCATCTCCGTTTCTTTGCGCTTGACCTCCACCCCCTGGGTGAATAGGATAGTCAGCACTTACTCACTTGTTCGGAGGCGGGATGTCGGGTCGCAGGCTGGCGGGCGAAGCGCGATCCCAGGCCATCGTCCAGTCGGCCCTCGGATTGTTCGCGCGGGAGGGGTTCGACGGCACCACCACCCGCCAGCTGGCGCGCGCCGCGGGGGTGAGCGAGGCGCTGCTCTTCAAGCACTTCCCCAACAAGCAGGCGCTGTACCGGGCCATCCTGGAGTCGAAAATCCGTGAGGCCGAGAGCGCCCTGCCCCTCGACGAGACGCTCGATCGCCTGGAGGACGAGGAGTTCTTCCTCAAGATTGCCACCCATATCATGCGCCGGGTCGATGCCGACGACGCCTTCTGCCGTCTGATGATCCGCAGCGCGCTGGACGGCCACGAGCTGGCGCTCCAGTTCCACCATGCGCGCGCCGGCCGGCTCCTGACCCGGATAGCGCGGCGCCTGAAGGATCGCTATCGTAGGCTGGGCATCCGCGATGGGCTCAACCCCGCCCTCGCAGCCCGGCTCTTCAACGGGATGATTCTCTCTTCGATGATGCAGCGCCGGTTCTTCAACGACGAGGTCATCATGCGCACGCCCATCGATCCGCTGGCCCGGGCGGTGGTGCGCGTATTCCTGCAAGGCACCGGCGCACCGGGGAGGCGATCTTGATCTGCGCCGCCGGCATCCTGGCGCTCACCTTGCTCGCGGCCGCCGCGCCGCCGGTGCCCTCGGGGGCGCAGTCCTCACCGGCCCTGGCCAAGGCGCGCGAGCGCGGCTCTTTGACCCTGATGGACTCGTTTGTCCTCGCCGCCGCCTATAACGAGCGGGTCGAACGGGTGCGCGAGGATCTCGACCAGGCGCGCCTGCTGCGCAAGAGCGCCATCGCCGAGGTCCTCCCTGACCTCACGCTCAACGACGATTACTACCGCCAGAATCCCGTGAACATCACGGATGCCGGCAACGTCTTCTCGGTGGCGGAATGGCGCAACGAGACGCGTGTGACCCTCACCCAGCCGATCTTCCACGGCCTGCGCGACCGCAGCTTCCTGAAGTATTCCGAGAGCAACCTCGAGTCGAACCGCTACCGGGTGGAGGAGGCGCGGCGTCTGATCTACGGGGCCGTCGCCGAGTCCTTCTACGGCGCGCTGCAGGTGCAGGGGCAGATGCGCGCCTTGCAGGACACCGTCGAGCTGGAGCGCGAGCGCCTGCGCGAGGTGGAGGCGCGCCACGAGGCAGGGCTGGCCCGGCGCACCGAGGTGCTGCTGGTGAAATCGGAGCTGGAGCAGGACGAGTCGAACCTGATCCGCGCCACGAACCAGCTGCAGGGAACACGCTTCCAGCTCGCCTTCTGGACCACGGCGCCGGTCGAGCTTCCCCTGGAGGACGATCTCTTCCTCCCCGATGTCCCCGTGCCTCCCCCCGGGACGGCAGGCCAGGAGGAAATGCTCGGCGCCATGATGGCGGTCGCCCGCGCCAACCGCAGCGACCTGCGCGCCGCCGACAAGGCGGTGGAGGCCGCCGAGTACCAGGTCTCGACCGCCCGCGGCGAGTTCTTCCCCGCCATCGACTTCGAGGGAAACTACTACCTCAGCCGCAAGAACTACTCCACCTTCGCGGAGGAGACCGACTGGTCCGCCCAGATCTTCTTCACGGTTCCCCTGTTCGACGGCGGGCGGATTCGCGCCAATGTCCTCACCGCCAAGTCGCAGATGCGCCAGGCGAGCCTGCAGCGCGACGAGCTGCTGCGGCAGGTGGAGCTCGACGTCCAGAACGCCTACCTCACGCTGCAATCCGACCTGGCGACGCTTGGGACGCTGCAGGCCAGCGTCACGGCGGCGGAGGAGAACAACAACCTGGTGAATGAAGAGTATCGCCGCGGCCTGGCCACCAATCTGGAGGTGGTGACCGGCGGCAACCAGCTCCTCTCGGCGCGCCTCAACCAGGAGCACCAGAAATACCAGGTCCGCCTCGACTACGTCCTCCTGAAGCTGGTCCAGGGGCTCGTCCCCGAAGGGGCGCAGCCCGATCCCTGGATCGGGCCGGCTCCCGACTCCTCCCAGAAAGGGGAACCATGAACCGAGCCCTCGATCGCCTGCTGCGCGGCTCTGTCGCGGCGCTTGTTCTGCTGACGGCGGCCGGCTGCGCCCGGGACAAGGCGGCCACCGCCGCCGCCTCTCCGGCCGGCAAGCCGGCGGCGCAGGCCGGCGGCTCCGGCTTCGCGCCGCCGCCCGTTCCGGTCGAGGTGCAGACGGTGCAGCGCCGCGACGTCGACTACTCGCTGTCGGCGGTCGGCTCGCTCGAAGCGCGCGAGATCGTGCGCATTCCCGCCCGCGTCGCCGGCGTCATCGAGAGCTTGAATTTCCAGGAAGGCGAGAAGGTCACGCCCCAGAAGGTCCTGGCCCGCATCGATCCGGAGCACTACCGGCTGGCGGCGCAGCGCGCCGAGGCGGAGTACCAGCAGGCCGAGGCCCAGGCGCGCGAGGCGCAGGCGGCGCTCGACAAGCGGCACGCCTTGCGCGAGAAGGATGCCGGATGGGTGACCGCCGAGGAGCTGTCGAACTTCCAGGCTCAGCTCGACCGAGCCCAGGCCGCCGTGGCCTCCGCCAAGGCGCAGTGGGACCTGGCGCGCAAAGACGCGCGCGACTCGGAGGTGCGCGCCGAGACGGCCGGCTACATCGACGACAAGCTGGCGGACACGGGGCAATACCTGACCGCGGGCACACCCGTGGCGACGATGGTGGACGCGCGCAAGCTGAAGCTCTCCTTCCGGGTCTCCGAATCGGAGGCGCAGCGCCTGACTCCCGACTCGAAGGTGTCCTTCAAGATCCGCGGATTGCCGGGACGCGAGTTCCCGGCGAAGCTCTACCACCTCGGGCAGACGGCCGATCCGGGCACGCGCATGGTCCAGTGCCTCGCCTGGGCGGAGAATGAGACGGGCGAGCTGCGCCCCGGCTCCTTCGCCGATGTCGCCATCCACCTGGAGGACCGCAAGGCGTCGGTGGTGGTCCCGCAGACCGCCGTCCTCCCCACCGACCGCGGCTTCGTCGGCTACGTCCTGAAGGGCGACGACCGCGTCGAGCGGCGCCTGCTCAAGCTGGGGCTGTTCACCAAGGAAGGCGACGTGGAGGTCCTGGAGGGACTGAGCCTCGGGGACAGGGTCATCACCCGGGGCGCCAGCATTCTCACCGAGGATTCCGTCGTCAAGCCGACCGCTCCCGAGAAGACGCCATGACTCTTTCCGACCTCTCGATCCGCAATCCTGTCTTCGCCTGGATGTTGATGGCCGCCCTCATCATCTTCGGCGGCATCTCCTTCGCAAGGCTGGGCGTCAGCCAGATGCCCGACGTCGACTTCCCGGTGGTCAACGTGAGCGTCAGCATGGAAGGCGCGGCCCCCGAGATCATGGAGAGCGACATCGCCGACGTGATCGAGGAGGCGGTCAGCACGGTGGAGGGGATCCGCGAGGTCTCCTCCAACAGCCGCCAGGGGACGACCAACATCACCATCGAGTTCGAGCTGGGGCGCGACATCGACGCGGCGCTGCAGGACGTGCAGAGCAAGATCGCCCAGGCGCAGCGCAACCTGCCGCGCGAGATCGACCCGCCGATCGTGACCAAGGTGAACCCCGAGGACCAGCCGATCATGTGGGTGGCCCTATCCGGGAACCGGCCGCCGCAGGAGCTGGCGGATCTGGTCAAGAACAAGCTCAAGGACGACTTCCAGACGGTGCCCGGGGTCGGCAACATCTTCCTGGGCGGCTATCGCGAGCGCAGTGTGCGTGTCTGGCTCGACGCGCGCCGCCTGGAAGCCTACGGATTGTCGGTCAGCGACGTCCTGGACGCGCTGCGCCGCCAGCACGTGGAGATTCCCGCCGGCCGGATCGAATCGGCGGAGCGCGAGATGAACGTGCGTGCCGAGGGCGAGGCGCCGACGGTGGAGGAGTTCGGCGGCATCGTGGTCGCGGAGCACAACGGGTCGCAGATTCTTCTGAACGACGTGGCGGTGGTGCAGGACGGGCTGGAGGACAAGCGCCGCATCAGCCGGACGATGGGGGTGACGGCCCAGGGGATGGGGGTCGTCAAGCAGCGCGGCTCCAACGCCGTGGAGGTCGGCCAGGCGGTCAAGGCGAAGATGGCGGACATCCGCAAGCGCCTTCCCTCCGACCTGAGCCTCGACATCGTCTTCGACGGCACCAAGCCGGTGGAGGAGGCGATTCACGAGATCGAGTTCACCTTGATCCTGTCGGTCCTGCTGACCGGGATGGTCTGCTGGCTGTTCCTGGGGTCCTTCTCGTCGACGTTCAACGTCCTGCTGTCGATTCCGACCTCCATCATCGGCACCTTCGCCGTCATGTACTTCTGCGGCTTCACCCTCAACACCTTCACGCTGCTGGGGCTGTCGCTGGCCGTCGGCATCGTCGTGGACGACGCCATCATGGTCCTGGAGAACATCTACCGCCACGCCGAGCACGGCGCCTCCAGGCTGAAGGCATCCATCGACGGGGCGCGCGAGATCACTTTCGCGGCGATGGCCGCCACCGCGGCGATCATCGCCATCTTCCTGCCC
Organism: Candidatus Polarisedimenticolia bacterium; assembly: GCA_035764505.1. NCBI lineage: Bacteria > Pseudomonadati > Acidobacteriota > Candidatus Polarisedimenticolia > Candidatus Polarisedimenticolia bacterium. The sequence continues at coordinate 22,630 of DASTZC010000174.1, read as the reverse complement.
GTCGCGTTCATGAAGGGGATCATCGGCCGGTTCTTCTTCCAGTTCGGCGTGACCGTGTCGGTGGCGGTCGCTTTCTCGCTGCTGGAGGCGATTACGCTGACCCCGTCGCGCTGCTCGCAGTTCCTGTCGGTGGGCGAGCGCACCACCCGCATCGGCCAGGCGGCGGAAGCCGCCTTTGCCGCGCTGGCCAGGCTCTATGGCCGCGTCCTGGGCCCCACGCTGCGCCACCGCTTCCTGGTCCTCGGCGGCACCCTGGCCGTGTTCGCCTTATCGCTGCTGCTGCTCTTTGGAGTCAACCGCGAGTTCGTCCCGTCGCAGGACATCGGGCGTGTCCTGGCGCGCATCCAGACTCCGGTCGGCTCGTCCATCGACTACACCGACGAGATGGTCAAGAAGTGCGAGCAGTGGGTCGTGACGCGGCCGGAAGTCGAGCGCTACTTCGTGGCGGTGGGGAGCAGCGGGGGCGGCAGCAGCGGCGAGGTCAACAACGCCATCCTGTTCGTCACCCTCAAGCCACGCAGCGAGCGCACGGTGACCCAGGCCCAGTTCATGGCCGACATGCGCAAGACGCTCAACACCATTCCGTCGCTGCGCGTGACCATCCAGGACCTTTCGCAGGCGGGTTTCACCGCCCAGCGCGGCTTCCCCGTCGAGTTCACGGTGCGTGGCGGCGACTGGGGCGTCCTCGCCGACAGCGCCGCCAAGATCATGAGCGGCATGAAGGCCTCGCCCCTGTTCGTGGACGTCGACACCGACTACCAGCTCGGCATGCCCGAGGTGCAGATCATGCCGAACCGCAAGCTGGCGGCCGACCTGGGGGTGTCCATGCAGGAGATCGGCGACACCCTCAACGCCCTCATCGGCGGCGTGCGCGCCGTCAAGTTCAAGGACAAGGGGAAGCGCTACGACGTGCGGGTGCGGCTGCTGGCCGATCAGCGGCTGCGCCCCGAGGACATCGCCCCCCTCTTCGTGCGCGCCAGAAATGGCCAGCTGGTGCGCCTCACCGACCTGGTCGAGGTGCAGGTGAAACCCTCGCTCCTGTCGATCACGCGCAAGAACAAGGCGCGCGCCATCGGCATCTTCGCCAACGTGGCCGCCGGCGAGTCGCAGGCCGAAGCGCTGCAGCAGGTCCAGAAGATCGCCAAAGGGGTCCTGCCCGAAGGCTACGAGGTGGTCCTCTCCGGCAGCGCCCAGACCTTCCAGGAGTCGATCCAGAGCCTGATCTTCGCCCTGATCCTCGGAGTCATCGTCTCCTATATGGTCCTCGCTTCGCAGTTCAACTCCTTCATCCATCCGATCACCGTCCTGATGGCGCTCCCCTTCTCGTTCACCGGCGCGGTATTGGCGCTGTTCCTGACCGGCAAGTCCTTGAACATCTACTCGATGATCGGCATCATCCTGCTGATGGGACTCGTCAAGAAGAACTCGATCATCCTGGTGGACTACACCAACCAGCTGCGGCGCGCCGGCCGCAGCCGGGAGGAGGCGCTGCTGGAGGCCTGCCCGGTGCGCCTGCGGCCGATCGTGATGACCTCGCTCGCCACCATCGCCGGCGCCCTGCCCGCCGCCATCTCGCTCGGTCCGGGCGCCGAGCTGCGCCAGCCGATGGCCCTGGCGGTGATCGGCGGAGTGCTGGTGTCTACCCTGTTGACGCTGTTCGCCGTCCCCGCCGCCTACCACCTCTTCGACGCCTGGATGGGCACGCGCCGCGAAGCGTTCGAGAGGTCTTACGCCGACGCCGTGGCCGCCACCGGGGTGGCCACCCCCGCGCCGCTCGAGCACGGCCCCTGAGCCGGGAGACAGATCGATGCCGGAGCCGAACCGAAAGCGCTCACGCCGAGCTTTCTGGCTTCTCGCCTTGGCGGCAGCCATCCTGGTCCTCGCCGTTTTGGGGTTCGGCCGCTCCGAGAAGAAGAGCGACCTGAAATTCGACACCGGAGCGGTCGACCGCGGGCGGATCGCCGCCCGGGTCACGGCCACCGGCACGCTGTCGCCGCTCGTGCAGGTGCAGGTCGGCAGCCAGGTCTCCGGCCGCATCCAGGCGCTCTTCGCGGATTTCAACTCCACCGTCAAGAAAGGTGAGGTGATCGCCCGGCTCGATCCGCAGCTGTTCGAAGCGGCGGTGCGCCAGAGCTCGGCCAACCTGAGCGCGGCGGAGGCGAACCTGGCCCGCAGCCAGGCACTCGCGGAGGACGCGCGGCTGAAGTACGAGCGCGCCAAGACGAGTGAGATCCAGAAGCTGATCTCCGAGTCGGATCTGGAGACGGCGCGGGCCACCGCCGATTCCGCCAACGCCTCGGTGGTCGCGTCCAGGAGCGAGGTCGAGCAGGCGCGCGCCTCCCTGCACCAGGCGCAGATCAACCTGGCCTACACCACCATCGTCTCCCCCACCGACGGCACCGTCATCTCGCGCAGCGTCGACGTCGGCCAGACGGTGGCCGCCTCGCTGTCGGCCCCGACGCTGTTCACCATCGCCGAGGATCTGCGCAAGATGCAGGTCGACACCAGCGTGGCCGAGGCCGACGTCGGCAAGCTGCAAGCGGGCATGGAGGCCTCTTTCTTCGTCGACGCCTTCCCGAGCGAGCGCTTCAAGGGGAGGGTCCGCCAGATTCGCAACGCCCCGCAGACGGTGCAGAACGTGGTCACCTATGACGCCGTGCTCGACGTCGACAATCCCGACCTGAAGCTCAAGCCGGGGATGACGGCCAACGTCACGTTCCTGGTCGCCGAGCGCGAGGGAGTGCTGCGCGTCCCCAACGCGGCGCTGCGTTTCCGGCCGCCGCCCGAGATGCTGGGCGGTGGAAAGGGGGGTGGCGCTGCCGCAGCCGGTGGCGCCTCAGGCGGTGAGGCCGCTGGCGGCGCTGCGCGCGGCGGAGGAGGCCGCTCCGGCGGACGAGGCGCGTGGCGTGGCGGCGGGGCCGGAGGAGCAGGAGGCCCGGGCGGCGCAGGCGGGGAGACTCCCGACCGCAAGAGTGTCTGGGTGATGCGCGGCGACAAGCCCACGCCCGTGTCGATCCGGGCCGGCGTCAGTGACGGCAGCCTCACCGAGGTGGTGGAAGGAGAGCTGCGCGAAGGCGATCGCGTGATCATCGGCGCCTCCGGAGGCTCCTCCAATCCCGCGGGCGCCGGAGGGGGCGGTCCCGGCTCGTTCCGCAGGATCTTCTGACATGGCGTCCGCGACGCCGCTCATCCTCCTGGAGGACGTCACCCGCGTCTACCGCATGGGGGACGTCGAGGTGCCCGCGCTGCGCGGCGTCAATCTCTCCATCGAGCAGGGGGAATTCGTCGCGATCATGGGGGCCTCGGGCTCCGGCAAGACGACGCTCATGAACACCGTCGGCTGTCTCGATCGCCCCACTTCGGGCCGCTACCTCCTGGAAGGACGTGAAGTCTCGAGGCTCACCCGCGAGGAGCTGGCGGAGGTGCGCAACGCCACCTTGGGCTTCGTCTTCCAGAGCTTCAATCTCCTGCCGCGCACCAGCGCGCTGGAGAACGTCGAGCTGCCCCTGCTGTACGCCGGCGTCGGCACCCGCGAGCGCGCCCGCCGCGCCGAGGAAGCCCTGGGGCGAGTCGGCCTCGCCGGGCGGCTCGACCACTCCCCCGGCCAGCTCTCCGGCGGCCAGCAGCAGCGCGTCGCCATCGCGCGCGCCCTGGTCACGCGTCCCAAGGTGATCCTGGCGGACGAGCCGACCGGCAACCTCGATTCCAAGACCGGCGTCGAGGTCATGGCGCTGATGCAGGAGCTGGGGCGCGACGGCATCACCATCGTCCTGGTGACCCACGAATCGGACATCGCCTCCTACGCCTCGCGCGTCGTGGTGATGCGCGACGGGCAGGTGCGCTCCGACCGGCGACAGACGCCGATGGTGGCGCGCCCCGAGGAGGCGCCGGAAGAGGGAGACGTTGCATGAGCCCGTTTTCAATCCTGCGCGTCGCCTGGAAGGCGCTGCTGCGCAACCGGATGCGCTCTTTCCTCACCACCCTGGGGGTGATCATCGGCGTGGCGGCGGTGATCGCCATGGTGGCGATCGGCGAGGGGGCCAAGGCGCGCGTCGAGCAGTCGTTCGCCGCCATGGGGACGAGCATGCTGATCGTCATGTCGGGGACGACCACCTCGGGAGGGGCGCGCGGCGGCTTCGGATCGATGCCGACGCTCACCTGGGACGATCTGCGCGCCATCCAGACGGAGGTGCCGAGCGTGCGGCTCGCCGTCCCCTCGCTGCGCTCCGTCTCGCAGGTCCTCAGCGAGGATCAGAACTGGACCACCACGATCACCGGGACGACCCCCGAGTACTTCGACATCCGCTCCTGGGGGATGCAGCGCGGGGCCGCGTTCACCTCTTCCGACGTGGATGGCGCGACCAAGGTGGCGGTCCTCGGACAGACGGTCTCGGACCGCCTTTTCGGGCCGGGCAACGACGCCGTCGGACAGATCGTCCGCATCCGCAACATCCCGTTCCAGGTGGTCGGCGTCATGCAGCGCAAGGGGCAGTCGCCCCAGGGTCAGGACTACGACGACGCCGTGCTCGTCCCGGCCTCCACCTTCCAGACCAAGATCCAGGGAGGGCTGCAGAAGTTCATCAACGGGGCGATCTTCGTGGGCGCCGTCTCCCCGGGCGAGACCGCCCGCGCCGAGAGCGAGGTGACGGCGCTGCTGCGCGACCGCCACCGGATTCAGCCCGGGACCGATGACGATTTCTCCATCCGCAACCTGACCGAAATCGCCAGCGCCCAGCAGGAAGGGACGCGCACGCTGACGCTGCTGCTGTCGAGCATCGCCGCCGTGTCGCTGCTGGTGGGCGGCATCGGCATCATGAACATCATGCTGGTCAGCGTCACGGAGCGGACGCGCGAGATCGGGCTTCGTATGGCGGTCGGCGCGAAGCCCAAGGACATCCTGGCGCAGTTTCTGGCGGAGGCGCTGGCCCTGTCGACCGCCGGGGGACTGTTCGGCGTCGGGCTGGGCCTCTTCGTCGCCAACCGCCTCGCCACCCAGTTCGACTGGCCGATGCTGGTGCGGCCCGACATCATCCTGATTTCAGTCGGCTTCAGCTCGCTGGTGGGAATCGCCTTCGGATTGTACCCGGCGCGCAAAGCCTCCCTGCTGGATCCGATTGAAGCGCTGCGTTACGAGTAATCCCTCCCCTTTTCCGCCCGTTTCTTTCTCGATGCCGCCCCCGGGTTTAGACTCGCAGGCAAGGGCGCCGACCGTCCCCTTTTGTGGCAGGCCGGCCCTGAGGCGGGAAGCCGCGCGGCGCGTGTCGCGCTCGAGCTTCTGAGGAACCCCATCTCCCGGAACGAGGGATTGCCATGAATTCCAGCCAGGCGATGCACGGCACCTGCGAAGTGTGCGGGAACGACTATGACAAGTGCTTCGAGATCCACAAGGGAGCCGAGCGGCACGTCTTCGACAGCTTCGAATGCGCCATCCACGCGCTCGCCCCGACCTGCGCCCATTGCGGCTGCCGCATCGTGGGCCACGGCATGGAGACGGCGAACGCCTTCTTCTGCTGCGCCCACTGCGCCGGCCAGCACGGCGTCCGTAACCTGGAGGACCGTGTCGGCACCGATCGGCGCGGCTGAGAGCGGGCGCGGCACCGGCGCTGGTCGTCTTTCGTACGCTTTTCTCCGGATCCGCTCCCGCATGCCGCGCCGGTTGCTGCGCTCGCTCCGCACCGAGACAATTCCCTGAATTGACATTCTCCCGAACGGGAGTAGCTTGTCGAAGACTTCCGGGGGGAAGTCCTCCATCGTCGTCATCCCGCGGCCGCGGCCGCAGCCGTGGGACGGCTCCCATCCAACACCGAGTCCAGATCGAACGACCGGGGTGATCCGCCGGGGGGCGGACCTCTCCTGTCCCTCCCATCCGCTCCGCCCTTCGGGGCCATGAGGAGGTTCCGATGCCTGGAGCCCGCGCGCGCCGTTCGTGCATTCTGCTGGCCATCCTGCTGTTCGTCTCTCCCGCCGTGCTTCACGCTCAATCCACGTTAGGCACCCTCGTCGGCACCGTGGTCGACAAGAACGGGGAGGTCCTGCCCGGAGTGACGATTACCCTGGAAAATCCGCAGCTCGGCTTCAAGCAAGTCGGCTTCGTCACCGGCGCCCAGGGAGAATTCCGCATTTCTGGAATCCCCGCCGGCAAGGGGTATCTGCTGGGCGTCCGGATGCCCGGTTCTCAGGTCCTCCAGTTCACCCTCGAGATCCCGGCTGGAAAGACCATCCGCCAGAACGTCACGCTGCTTCAGGCCATCACCGAGATCGTCAAGGTCATCGACACGACGCCGGCCGTCGAGATTGACAAGCCCGCGACCGTGACGAAGCTGAGCGCGGAATTCATCGACAACCTGCCCTTGTTGGGCACCGACTACCAGGACATCCTGACGGCGGCCCCCGGGGTCCAGGACAGCAACGGGACCGGCAACCCGAACATCAACGGGGGACGGGACACCGACGTCATGACCCTGGTGGACGGAGCCAGCACCACCGATCCGTTCGACGGCCACTTCGGCCAGAACCTCAACGCCGAGTCGATCGGGGAGATCGAGATCATCAGCGCCGGGGCCGGAGCCCAGTTCAGCCGCGCGCAGGCGGGATTCATCAGCATCGTGACGAAATCGGGAGGCAACGAGTTCCGCGGCACCTTCACTTTCACGATGCGCTCCTACCTCCTGGACGGCGACGGCGCCGGCATCGACCCGGCCGAGATCCGCGGCGGCCTCGGACAGACCGACTCGTTGAGCGACACCAAGTTCACCAATCTCTATCCCTTCCTGTCGGTGTCGGGGCCCATCGTGCACGACCGCGCCTGGTACTACTTCGCCCCGGAGTTCATCCAGGAGGAGACGCCGATCAACGCCGGCACGCAGGCCTACGTCCAGCGCCTCACCGATACGCGTGTCACCGCCAAGCTGACCTGGCAGGTCACCGCGACCAACAAGCTCTCGCTGACGGGCCTGTACGACGGCCAGGACGTCAACCACCAGGGGGTCGCCTCGAACGTCGCGCTGGAATCGGGGTTCTCCTTCCAGCGCGGCGGCCCGACCCTCACGCTGCAGGACTCGGCGGTCTTCTCACCCACGGTCTCGCTGGAAACGACGCTGGCGCGCTTCGATCAGACTTTCCGCCAGATCCCCACCATCGATCCCGACACCAACGGCAACGGCATCCTCACGGTGGACGACCGTCCCGATCTCGGCGGGAACCAGAACGGCTTCGTGAATCTCAAGGAAGGGGATCCCGGGTCCGACTGGGACGACGACGGGAGATGGGATGTCTTCGAGGACGCCAACCACAACGGCACGCTGGACGGCTGCACCGTGGATGAGATCACCGGGGCCAGGACCTGCGCCGAGGACCGCGACCGGGACGGCCGGCTGACCGGCGTCTTCGGCTGCGAGGGGCAGAACCGCGAAGACTTCAACTGCAACGGCAAGCTCGACTTCGAGGCCGATCTCGACGAGGACGGCATCCTCGATCCCGAGGAAGATATCGGCATTCAGTGCAGCAATCCCGCGCTGTGCCACGACGGCATGATGCCCGATTCGTCCGGGAGGTCCACCGCCGGCAACGGCCGGTTCGACACGGAAGACCACAACGCCAACCACATTCTCGACGACACTCCTTTTCCCAATTGGATGGACGCCAACGGGAACGGCATCCCCGAGCGGGGCGAGTTCACCGCGCCGGCATCCGGGGACGGGCGCTACACCATCAATACCAACACCAACCGCACCAGCGGGCCGTATTTCCGCACCTATTCCGATTCGCGCACGCGGGACAGCTGGAAGGAAGACCTGTCTTACTTCCTGAGCGATCTCGGAGGGACGCACGAGCTGCGGGCCGGCTTCGCGGTGGAGCGGGAAGGCTATGACGCCGAGTTCAGCGCGCGGCCGATCTGGCAGGTCCGGCTGGGCGCCCTCAACCCGACCACGGGCCAGATCGGCGGGACCATCAATGCCTTCCTCCCCACCCGGCAGGAGGCCGCCAACTCGGCCAGCAGCGAGAACTTCGGGATCTATCTCAACGACACTTTCAAGCCTCTTTCCAATCTCACCCTGAACGTGGGTATCCGCTTCGACCGTGAAGCGGTCTCCTCGCACGGCTATGAGTTCTTCGATCCGGCCGGCCAGAGGCGGGAGTTCGACACGCTCGCGAATCTCACCGGAATCGAGAGCAGCGGGGACCTCAACGCCGACGGCATGCTGACCCGCAGCCTCGATGCCGACCCACTGTACGGCTCGATCGTGACCACGCCGGCCGACCCGCTGCGCGTCCCGGTCCTCAACTCCCATCTGAGCGTCGCGGCGGCCGGCCGATTGACGCGCCACAACTTCGTGAGCGACATCCTGAGCACGCAGCTCGGTGGCCAGGGGATCGCCGACCCTGGGCTGCTGCGCGCCGGCCGGCCCCGTCAGCCGGAGGATCTCACTCTAACGAACAACAACCTGTCCCCGCGCCTGAGCCTGTCCTGGGACCCTGCCGCCGACGGCAAGAGCAAAGCCACCGTCAGCTGGGGACGCTTCTACGACCGGCTCTTCCTGCAGACGGTCATCGGAGAGGAAGGACCCGATTTCCTCACTCCTTACTACGGCTACGACTCCGACGGCATCAACCCGTTCGGCTTTCCCGACAACCAGGTGGGCCGCGTCATCTCGCAGGCGCCCCCCTCGGCGAACCAGGTGGACCGTGGACTGCGCACCCCCTACAGCGACGAGCTGACCCTCGGTTACGAGCGCGAGATTGCCCCGGAGGTGACGGTGTCGTTCACTTACATCCGGCGCAAGTTCCGCGACCAGCTGCAAGACGTCGACGTGAACCACTCCACGCGCCGGCCGTCGGAGTTCTTCGCCTGCGGCAACCTGACCCCTTCAGGATACTGCGACGAGTTCGGGCTCAACCTGGTCCGACCACCCCAGGGCAACGGCGGGGAGGCGGGCAACGGACCGGACGAGCGGGTGCCCGACGGGCATCCCGATCTCTACATCAACAACTACAATTTCAACCAGATCTTCCGGCTTGGGAACCTCAACACCCAGGACTACACCGGCTACCAGCTGCATCTCGTCCGCCGGCTCAGCCGCAAGTGGCAGATGGACGCCAGCTACGTCTATTCGCGGGCCACGGGCCAGGCCGAAGGCTTCAACGCGGAGAGCGGGGACGATCCGGCGCTGACGGAGCTGCGCAACGGATACTTGAACTTCGATCAGACCCATGTGGCGAAGTTCTTCGCCACCGCCTTCCTGCCCGGGGACTGGCGGCTGGGCGGCGGGGTGACCTGGTCCTCGGGACTCCCCTACTCCCAGGTGAACCGGTTCACTTCCGCGGACAACGTCGATTTCCCGCAGACGCGCCGGGTTTACGGAGCGCACCAGGTCAACTCGGGACTGTTCTTCGAGGAGGACCGCAACGCCCACCGGAACCCGGCGGCCTACACGATCGACGTGCGCACCGAGAAGCAGCTGGTCCTGGGCAAGATGTCGGCCGGCGCCTTCTTCGAGATCTTCAACCTGCTGAACACCGACGACCTGCGCGTCTTCGAGATCGACGATCAGTCCGTCAGCCTGCAGTCGGTCGAGCAGCGGCAATTCGGCAGGCGCTTCCAGTTCGGCATGCGTATGAACTTCTGATGAGTGTCTGGCGGCTTACTCGAGGCCTTGCTGCTTCCAGCGCTCCAGGAGATTCCGGTCGCGGCGGCGGCGGGCCAGGCGGCCGAGCAGGACCATCGCCGTGATCAAGAGCCAGAGCGCACCCGTGCTGGTCAGCGCCGGGATCCAGCGGTAGGCGAAATTCACCTGGCGGAGCCAGGCGGATTCCTGCTGCTGCAGCGAGCGGCCGAGGGCCCGGCGGAACGCCTCCGGAAACGGAGTCCCGGCTTGCATCTCCGCCACGATGCGGCGGAGCGCTCCGGGGCCCAGCTCGCTCTCCAGCGACCCGACGAAGTGGAAGGATTCGGCATAGGCCGCACGGGCGGCGCTCGCGTCATCTGGAAATGAGTGGGTTAGAGAGTGGAGCGGCGCCGGATGGCCGATGATCACCAAAGAGCCGAGCGCGAAGGCGTCGCTCAGGCTCCAGCGGCGCGATTCCCATACCGCCACCCCCTCCTGGAACCAGCGTGGGATCGTGCCGGCCGCCGGCAGGGTATTGAGCAGGACGTGGGTCATCTCGTGGCCGAACAGCGACAGGAGATCGCCGAAGGGGTAGGTGCGGATCAAATCGCCCCGCAAGACGATCTCGCGCGAGCCGCCGCGCACGTAGCCCACGGCCCAGTGCGGCGCTTCGGAGCCCGGGTCCCCGGGCGGCAGGATGCGCACCACGATCTCACCCGGCAGCGGCAGCCCCAGATCCTTTTCAATATCGGAGAGCACCGGCGGGATGCCGCGCGCCAGCGACGCGGCTTCGGCGCCGTTCCCTTGACGGTAGAGAATTCGGATCGGACCGCGACGCGTCTCGAGCCATTCCTGCGCCTGGGCCGGGGCGAAGGCGAAAGCCAGGCCCGCCAGGATCGCGACCGCAATCGATCGCCGCACCTTCGTCTCCACCGAATCCTGCCGATTGCCGTTATAGAATAAGCCCCGCCCGCGCGGCCTCCGCGCGGCGCCGGGATTGTCCCGGGCCCGGGCCATGAGCATTCTCCGCGATCGGAGAGTGGATTTCCTGCCAACCCCGGCCACATTGGACCCTTTCGCTGGATAGGAAAATCTGGTGACACGTCGCCTTGGGCTGCCCGCGCTGTTCCTCCCGGCCGTGCTGGCCGCGATCCTGGTGATCGTCCCCGCCTGGCTGATCCAGCCCTTCCGGCGGCAAAGCCCGCGCGATCTCGAGATCTCCTACCTGCTGCGCTCCTGGTCCCCTTGGCTGACCCTGCTGCTCGCGGCCCTGGCGCTGGGCGGCGCGGCCGCCCTCTGGAACCGCAAGCGCGGAATCTTTCGCCGGGGACTCATCGTCCTGGCCGTGATCGTGCCGGTGCTCGGCGCCTGGGCGGCGCGCCAGAATCATTTCGAGGCGATGTTCCACCCGCTGGCGCGGCCCGGATTCGTCCCCGCCGAACAGGCCCGGTTCCTCGACGGGGCCGACCGCGTTCTGGGCGTGGCGCTCAACGGCGAGGCGGCGGCCTATCCGGTACGCCAGATGGCCTACCATCACCTGGTGCACGATCGGGTCGGCGGCGTCGACCTGGTCGTGACCTATTGAACGCTCTGCCACACCGGTCTGGTGTGGGAGAGCAAACTGGACGGGAAGCCGCTGCATTTCCATCTCTCCGGGATCAACAACCAGAACTTCCTGATGAAGGACGAGCGCACCGGCTCCTGGTGGCAGCAGGTCTCGGGCAAGGCGATCCAGGGACCGATGAAAGGGACACAGCTCGCCGGCGTCCTGCACGATGAAGTCACCTTCGCCGCCTGGAAGCGCGAGCATCCGGAAACACGTGTCCTGGCTCCCAATCCCGAATTCGCGCCACACTACGAGCCCGCCAACTGGGAGGAGGAGGTCGCCCGCTTCCCGGTGGTCACGCCCCATTCCCCTTCGGAGCCGCTGCAGAGCCGCGATCTGATCTATGGGGTGGTGGGACCCGACGGCTCCTCCCGCGCCTATCCCTTCGCGCTGTTTGCGGACCGGGTGCCGTTGAACGATGATTTCGGCGGCCGGTCGATCCTGATCGTGCCCTTCGAAGGAGCGAAGTCGATCCGCCTCTTCGACCGCGAGGTGGAGGGGAAAGTCCTGGAGTTCTTCGCAGGCACCGGGGAGGAGGAAGGCAAGCTGGTGGATTCCGCCACCGGCACGATCTGGGACGAGACGGGCCGCGGGATTTCCGGCCCCCTGGCCGGCAAGCTCCTGACGCGCCGAACGGGACTGGTCGACTACTGGTTCGACTGGCACACCTATCATCCCGACACCGACGTCTATCGGGCAGGCCTCAACCGTTGAGACTCACGCTGAAAGGACATCTCGGACACTGGGCCCGCCTGGCGAAGGAGCCGGCCTTCCTGCGCCACCGCCTCGAGATCCGGCGGCTGGAGCGGCTCCCCCGCTACACCCCCACCGTTACGAGCCTCCTGGGAAAACCCTTCGAGATCGTCGACGCCCTCACCTTCCTCGAGATGTACGGCTCGATCTGGGAGCAGCAGATCTACCGCTTTCCGGCGGAGCGTCCCGACCCGCTGGTCCTGGACGGCGGCGCCAACGTGGGACTGAGCGTTGTCTTCTTCAAGCAGGCCTACCCGCTCGCCCGCGTCGTGGCCTTCGAGCCCGACCCGGCGATCTTCGCCGTGCTGGAGCGCAACGTCCGCCGCTGGGGCTTGAGCAACGTGGAGCTGGTCCCCAAAGCGCTCTGGATCGAGGCCGCGACGCTCCCCTTCTATGCCGAAGGCAGCGACGCCGGCCGGATCGCGCGGCCGGGCGACCCCGCCGGCAATCCGGTCTCCACCGTGCGGCTGAGCGATTACCTGGATCGCCGCGTCGACTTTCTCAAGCTCGACATCGAGCAGGGGGAAACGCGCCTCCTGGAGGATTGCGTGGGGAGGCTGGGAAACGTGGATCGTCTGTTCGTCGAGCACCATGGGGCCGCCTCGGACCCCCAGGAGCTACCACGTTTGCTTGCTTTGCTCTCGGGGGCCGGCTTCCGCTGGGCGCTGCACGCCGGCAATGATTCGCCGCAACCCTTCCAGGGCCGCAAGATCAACATGGGTAATGACGTGCAGGTGGAGGTGTTCGCCTTCCGTGAAACCCCGCGCTTGAAAATCCGTACTGACATTCCGGTATAATCCCGCTCCTCGTTTCCAGGAACAGCCCCGATTAGGAAGAGCCATGGACGTTGCGGTCTCCCTCCAGAACCTCGTCAAGACCTTCGGGACCCACCGGGCGGTCGACGGCGTCAGCCTGGACATCCCGAAGGGGATCATCTTCGGGCTGATCGGCCCCAACGGGGCCGGCAAGACCACCACCATCCGTATGATCCTCGACATTTTGAGGCCCGATTCCGGGGAGGTCCGGATCATGGGCCAGCCGGCCGGCGACAAGGCGAACGATCGCATCGGCTACCTCCCCGAGGAGCGCGGGCTCTATCGCAAGACGAAGGTCCTCGACATGCTGGAATACCTGGGCGCGCTGCGCGGCGGCTCCCCTTCCGAGGCGCGCCAGGAAGCCTCCGGCTGGCTCGACCGGATGCAGCTCGCCGACTGGAAGACGCACAAGGTGGAGGACCTCTCCAAGGGGATGCAGCAGAAGATCCAGCTCATTGGGGCGATCCTGCGCAAGCCGGAGCTGCTCATCCTGGACGAGCCCTTCTCCGGCCTCGACCCGGTCAATCAGGACATGTTCAAGGATCTGATGCTGGATCTGAACCGCGGCGGGGCGACGATCATCTTCTCCACCCACCAGATGGAGACCGCCGAGAAGCTTTGCAAGGAGATTGCCCTGATCAACCGTGGCCGGCTCGTCCTGCAGGGTCCGCTGGGGCAGGTGAAGGCGCGCTTCGGCAAGAACTCGGTCCTGGTCGAGTTCGACGGCGACGGGACTTTCCTGACGGGGCTGCCGGGCGTCGCCCGCGTCGACGACTACGGCCGCTACCAGGAGATTCGCCTGACCGACGGCGCCGATCCGCAGTCGCTCCTGCGCGCCGCCGTCGGGCGCGTCACGCTGCGCCGCTTCGAGATCGTCGAGCCGACCCTGCACAACATCTTCCTCGAGCAGGTGGGAGGCAGGACCGCCGATGCATAAGCTGCTCATGGTGATCCGCCGCGAGTACCTGGAACGCATCCGCACCCGCTCGTTCTGGCTGGGGACCTTGCTGTTCCCGCTGCTCATGCTGGGGCTGGTGGTCCTGCAGATCGTCTTGGCGGACGTGGAAACCGCCAAAGAGCTCAAGGTGGGCTTCGCGGATGCTACCGGCAAGCTGGGTCCGGAGCTGCAAGCCGCTCTCACCAGGGAAGAGGCTGAAGCCGCCGGACCGCAGACGAAGCGGCAGGGCAAGGGCGATGAAGCCGGCAACGAAAAAACGGGCCGGGAGGAAAAGCCGACCATCCTGCTGGAGATACTGCCGTTAGAGGGAGACCTCGAGCAGACGCGCAAGCGGGCCGAGCCCCGGGTGCTGTCCGGCAATCTTTTTGGCGTCCTGACGGCCGGCACCGACCTCGATTCCGACTCGAACTTCCGCTTCTACACGCGCAGCGTGGGGAACATCGACGCCCTGAGGACCCTGCGCAGCGCGCTGCGGCAGGCGGTCGTGGCGTTCCGGCTGGAACAGAGCAACGTGAGCCTGTCCCCGGATCTGCGCCTGAAGATTCTGAAGCCGGTCGAGATCGACAGTTTCGAGATCAAGGCCCAGGGGGAGGCGAAGAAGCGCGGCTTCATGGAAGCCTACATGGGCACCTTCGCCTTCGTGCTGATCCTCTATATGTCGCTTCTGCTGTACGGCATCGCGGTGATGCGCGGGATCCTGGAGGAGAAATCGAACCGGGTGATGGAGGTCCTGCTGGGCTCCGTGTCGACCGACCAGCTGATGACCGGCAAGATCGTGGGGATCGGCCTGGTGGGCCTCACGCAGCTGGCCATCTATGTCGCCACGGCCACTTTCCTGCGCGTGTACGTGGGCCTCGCTTCCCTGCAGACCGGCTGGACCGGAGCGCTGGATGCCGTCTCGCCGGCCAACCTGGGCTATTTCTGCGTCTTCTTCCTGCTCGGCTATTTTCTCTACACCTCGATGTTCGCCGCCGTGGGGGCGGTTTGCAACTCGGAGCAGGAGGCCCAGAATCTCCAGAGCCCGCTGGTCATGTGCCTGGTCGTGCCGATGGTGATGACCTTCTTCTTCGTGCAGAATCCCGACTCGCCGGCGGCGGTCGTTGCCTCGCTGATTCCGATCTTCGCACCGATGGTCATGTTCATGCGGATCACGATCCTGACGCCTCCCTTGTGGCAGATTGCCCTGTCGATTCTGATCCTCCTGGTCACGATCTACTTCTTCTTCCGCGGCGTGGCGCGGGTGTTCCGCATCGGCGTCCTGATGTACGGCAAGCGTCCCACGGTTCCAGAGATTCTCCGCTGGGCGCGAGGCTGAGCCGCCGCGCGGTATTCGCCGAGACACGACCCCCTTACTCCCCTTACTCTGGAGGTGCCCGAAGATGAGATGGACCCGTGAAGGTGGACGGCGGATGATCTTCGCCGGGATGCTGGCGGCGGCCATGGTTCTTTCCGCGATGGCGCTGGCGGCGGAAAAGCCGGCCAGCACCAAGTCTGCGGCCCCCGCCGTGCCGCCCGAGATGCAGCAGATGATGGACATGATGGAGAAGATGGGCGCCCCGGGCCCGCAGCATGCGGAGCTGATGAAGCAGGCCGGCCAGTGGAAGACCGTCTCAAAGATGTGGATGGGCCCCGGTGATCCGATGATGAGCGAGGGGACTACCGTCAGCAAGCCGACCCTGGGCGGCCGGTTCCTGATGGACCAGTTCAAGGGTACCTTCATGAACAAGCCCTTCGAAGGGATGGGCTTCACCGGTTATGACAACCAGCACAAGGAATACGTCGGCGTCTGGTTCGACACCATGGGCACGGGAGCGATAGTTTCACATGGCTCGATGGACGCGTCGGGCAAGGTGCTGACGATGACCGCCGACATGGAGGATCCCACCACCGGAACGAAGGCCCCGGTGAAAATGGTGACCACCTTCGTGGACGCCAACTCGCACCGCTTCGAGATGTTCGAGAACCACGACGGGCAGGAAGTAAAGACGATGGAGATTACCTACACCCGGATGAAATAGCTCCGGAGGCTGACCTCGCAGGCGGGCAGGCCGGCCAACGGCCTGCCCGTTTGCTTTGAAGGCGGCCCTTCACGCGCGGCCGCCCTTTTGCCGTCGAGTGTAACAGTGCACTTGTCAGATCTGCTTCTCCGATCAAGCGGCGGCCCTTCACGCGCGGCCGCCCTTTGCCGCCGCGTGCAAGGGTGCCCATGATCAAACCATTCGATGTCGTAACCTTCGATTGCTACGGCACGCTGATCGATTGGGAGGCCGGGATTACCGGCGCCTTCGCTTCTGTCGGCTGCGCGGCTCCCGCCGGAGCGCTGCTGGAGGAATACGGCCGCGTCGAGGCCGCCATCGAGTCGCAGGGATACCTACCCTATCGCCAGGTTTTGAAGGAAGCTTCACACCGGGTGCTGGAAACGCTCGGAGAAAAGCCTCCGGCCGGGCGCGAGGACTTCCTGCCGGAGAGCCTTCCCGGCTGGAAGCCCTTCGACGACACGAATGCCGCTCTGCTCCGTCTCTCGAAGGCCGGGTACCGCCTCGGGATCCTGTCGAACGTCGACGACGATCTCCTCGCCGCCACCTGCCGCCATTTCTCGGTCCGCTTCGATATCATCATCACCGCACAGCAGCTCAGCTCCTACAAGCCGGCCCCTCCCCATTTCCTCGCGGCAGGCGAGCGTCTTCAGGGACAGCGGTGGCTGCACGCGGCGCAGAGCTATTTTCACGATGTAACTCCCTGCCGGTCTTTGAGAATACCTGTCGCCTGGATCAATCGTCGCCGCCAAAGCTTGCCGCCGGGCGGCGTCTCTCCCGACCTCCTTTTCCCCGATCTCACCGCCCTCGCCGAACATCTCGCCACTTGAGCCCGGGCAGGCGCACCCTTGGACGCGACGGCACAAAGCGACCGCGCGTCAAAGGCCGTGATTTGAATTGTGACGGCGGGAGAGAGGGGTGTCTCTCGCGCGATTTCGAAGTAAATGCGCTGGTGTTCGTCTGTTTATTCTCTTGGAAGCATTTCGACCTTCCAAGGACGGCTTCCAGACTGTTCCTTCTCGACCTCTGGGAACCTCCTGTTGTGAAACAGAAGATCCGAGAAGTGCAGAGAACTCCTGGCAATCGACTCAGCCCCAGTAATGTTCAAAAAGACCACATGTGGTGCCAAGCTTCAAAATGCGAAGTCCATCGCTCGTTACGAACGATGGACTCCTGCTGAGACCACAAGAGGATTCTTCATTCGGATCAGGGCTGCTCAGTACGCAGGCAGGTCAACACACTTGTCTCGCTTGAACAGATTCAGTTAGAGGCTTCCCCATGGCTAGAGGTGAGAGATTGGGAGTTGACCAGCGGCTGAGATGAAATACCGCTAGAGCAATAAACGTACGAACACTAGCGCACGAACTTCGAATTCGCGCGAGAGTACATCCCTCTCCCCCGCCGTCACCGTTCAAATGCCGGCCGTTCAGGCGCGGCCGCTTTCCAGCCGCCGCCTATAAGAGTGTCCCCTGCCCGGGCTTGGATCAGGGGAGTTTCTTGAGGGCGAAAACCGCGGGGGATGGCAGACGCAACAGCTCAACGTCGACGATCGTGGTGCGGTTGCCGCAGATCCAAGCGTCCAGCTCCTGACTCAAAAACTCGAACCTCAAGGGAAGGTAGAGAATCTCCCGTGTCTGAGGGTCGACCGCCGAGATCTCGAGGAAGCAGCCTTCAACCTCCGGGACCCGGGAGATCCACTCGTCCGCCTCTTTCGAGTAGGCATCGGTGCGCAGGTAGAAGTTCATGATGTTGGGGGAAGCGCAATTGACGTGCTTGTCCTCTATCAGGTCCTTGAAGGCGCGGGAAGGATCCCTGCGGCCCTTGACAGAGTCGAAGTAGATGTCGAAGCCGGTCACGGGATGGCCGTCCTGGTCGCGCACCCGGAAGATCACCTGGGCATGGCGGTCGTACTGGCCTTTGGGATTGTCCAGCCACTTGAGCCACCAGGAGGGCGGCTTCTCTTGCCGCACACGGCGGTAGGTCTCCTCGGTTTCCCGGCGGAACGCCTCGACCCGATCCTGCAGTCCGGCTTTCCTCGCACGCTTTCCCTTCTCGCTGCTCCGCCCGCCCTGGGTTGTCAGCCCCAGCTTCAGGAGACGGAGGACCTGCTCACGCGGCTCTTCTCCCGTCACGATCCCCATCTTCTCCCCTGAATGGGCGCAGGCGTACGGAATGGCGAGCGGCACCTCCGCCCGCCCGCCAACCCCGGGGCGCGAGGCGGAGGTGATTTCGTAATACCCCTGGCGGCTGCCGCGCCTCTCCAGGTGCAGGTCCGCCTGCGAAGCGGCCTTCGTCCAGCTGAGCTGCAGGGCGTCTTCGGTCGGCGCCAACTTCAAGTACTGGTAGTTCAGGTTGGCGGAGGCGACCCGGATGACGCCGTCGGAGCCGTCCTCCTTGGCATAGCGGATTGGAAAGGAGAACCAATCGACGTCGGCCTGCGAGCCCACCACGACATGCTCGCGCACTCCGAGCTTCTCGAGCATGCCGTTGCCCGCCTCCAGGAAGTGGAGGTGCAGGTCGAGGCTCCATTCGGAGCCCAGCTCGAGTGCCTGCAGGACCTGCATGCCGCGCTCGGCGCCTCCCTGAAAGACACGCCGCGCCCACTTCGCCAGCTGCCCCTCCCCGAGGTGGGCCCAGCCGCTGCCGAAATTGGCTCCGGCCAGATGGACGAAGTTCTGCAGCGGCGCCGGCCGCGGCGAGAAACGACGCAGCCAGTTGCGCAGGACCAGGGAGCCGGTGCTGTGGGTCACGGCATGGAAGCCGCGCTTCATCAGGTGGGGATAATCCTCGCGCAGCGCCCGATCCAGCGCGCGCGAGATGTCGTCCAGACGCACGCCGTCCTCCAGCGTCAGGTAGCGGCCCAGGTCGATCTCCACCACGCTGCCGGGGAAGGCCCGGCGCAGCGCCTGCGGCAGGGTCCCGTAGATCGCGGCAATCGACGACATGCTCGTATCGCGGCTCTCGGCGCTGTAGCCATGGATCAGAACGATCGGCAGCATCCTGTCGCGCCTCCGGGGAAGGTCTGATACGCTCCCGCGGGAACTTTATCCGAATACGGTGACGCGCGTGACGCGAATCGTGATCCTGGGTGGCGGCTTTGCCGGGGCTTACTGCGCCCAGGCGTTGCAGCGTGGCCTGGATGGCATCCAGGCCGACGTCCTGCTGATCGACCGCAACAACTACTTCGTCTTCTATCCCCTTCTTATCGAGGCCGGGACCGGCAGCCTCGAGCCGCGCCACGCGGTCGTACCGCTGAGGTCCTTCCTGCGAAAGGTCCGCTTCCGGATGGCCGAGACCACCTCCGTCGACCTCGCCCGCCGGATCGTCACGGCGCGCGTCCCGGGCGAGCCTTCTTCCTCCGAGATCCCCTACGACCACCTGGTCCTGGCGCTCGGAAGCGTCACGCGCCTGCCCGATGTGCCAGGCCTGCGACAGTACGGCTTCGAGATGAAGAGCCTCCCCGACGCCGTGCTGATTCGCGACCGCGCCATCCAGATGCTGGAGCGCGCCGACGCCGCGCCGGACGAGGCCAGGCGGCGGGCGCTGCTGCGCTTCCTCGTGGTGGGGGCCAACTTCACCGGCGTGGAGGTGGCGGCGGAGCTGCAAGTCTTCCTGCAGCAGGCGCTGCGGCGCTACCCCAACGTCGCCGTCGCGGACATCGACGTGACGCTGGTGGAGATGGCCGACCGGATCCTGCCGGCGCTCGACGCCTCGCTGGCGAGCTACGCGGCCGAGAAGATGCGGCGCCGCGGCATCGGGATCCGGCTGAAGAGCTCGGTGGCGCGGATCGACCCCGAAGAAGCGACGCTCTCCGGCGGCGAGAAGCTCCCCTGCCTCACGGTGATCTGGTGCGCCGGCATCCGGCCGCACCCGCTCATCGCGGGCATGGGACTTCCCACGACACCCCAGGGATACCTGCAATGCGACGGATTCCTGCGGGTGCGGGAGCACGACAACATCTGGGCGGTGGGAGACGGCGCCTCCATTCCCAACCCCGATGGCGGCGTCTACCCGCCCACCGCGCAGCACGCGCTGCGCGAAGGGAAACATGTGGCGGCAAACCTGAAGCGGGTCCTTTCGGGTGGGACGCCGCGGCCTTTCCGCTATACGTCGAAGGGATCGCTGGTGCCGCTGGGGTGCCGATCGGCGGTCGCGGAGGTCTTCGGCTTCAAGATCTCGGGATTCCTCGCCTATTTCCTGTGGCGCACCTACTACTGGATGATGATGCCCGGCTGGTCGCGCAAGCTCCGTCTCGCCTTCGACTGGACCGCCGATCTCTTCTTCAAGCGCGACATCGTCCAGCTCGGAATCCACCGGCGGACCCGGGAAGAACAAGATGGCCATGTGGTCTGACTTGAAGCTCGCCTCCCTGGCGCTGCTCGCCTCGCTCGCCACCGGTCCGAGTATCTCCATCGAGACCCGGACGCTCGCTCCTGTCGCGCCCGAGGAAAAGGGGGTCCATCTGATTCTCAATCAGCGAACCGTCGCCGAAGGGAAGATCATTCTCATGAGTCGCACGATTCAGCCAGACGGCTCCGTCTTTTTCAGCCAGCGT
Source organism: Candidatus Polarisedimenticolia bacterium (assembly GCA_035764505.1). Classification (NCBI taxonomy): domain Bacteria; kingdom Pseudomonadati; phylum Acidobacteriota; class Candidatus Polarisedimenticolia; species Candidatus Polarisedimenticolia bacterium. The sequence goes on along the minus strand of DASTZC010000174.1, from coordinate 2,302 downwards.
GAATACAAGATGGATGGGACGCCGGTCTCATCGTGGCAGGAAGGGGCCTGGTCCAACCGTTGGAACCGCTTTGAGACGCGCTACGGCAGCAAAGGCGCCGAACAGCACATCAACGAGAAGATCAACAAGACGACCCTGCCGAATCGCACCTTCAGGGACCCCACCGTTCTCTGGTTCTGGCGCACCCGTCCCAAGGTGAACGAGAGCGTCGTCGTCACTTATCTGGCTCAGAACGTGATCGAGACCTCGCAGATTCGATACACCTATGAGGGCGACGAAGAGATGACGTTGGCCGGCCGCAAGGTCAAGGTGCATCGCGTTCGCGAAGATCCCGTTGGAACGCAGGGTGTTTACACGACATGGTGGTACGACGATCAAGGTATGGGCGTCAAGCGGTTCCACAAGACGACGCAGCACGAATACACGGACGATCTCGTGGCCTGGAAATAAGCTCGACAAGCTTCAACGAGCTTCCTCCACCCTGAGGTCCGGATAGACCTCGAAGTCGAAGACGAAGACCGGCTCCCGGTCCAGCAGGAGCGAGCCGAAGCGCAGGTCGCTGACCTGGATGTCGCTCGGGTTTCCGCGCGCCTCCACCTCCCACACCGGCGCCTTGAAGAAGCTCTCCACGCGACGTCCCGGCGGGCTGGCGCGTGCCGCTTCCACTTGAAGGTCCCCGAGCTGGGTGGTCAGCTCGCGGCGCGGCTCGATCCTGCCGGAGAGAGAGTGAATCAGGTAGAGTCGATAAGTGTTGCCCTGGCGCAGGACGCCGCGCCAGCGGTGCGGCCCCAGAGGCTCCGGGAAGACGTAGGAGAACTCGGGCGGCGGGTGGATCGATGCCGCCTCGCGGGCCAGGATACTCCCCGCGAGCCCCCGGCTCAGGCTGCAGAAGAGCAGGTAGACCGCCACCAACGCGAGCGACGCGCGCGCGGCCCCTTCCAGCTTCTCCCGCCGGCTCCGCGGCAGGCAGATCAGCAGTGGCAGGGCCAGCAACCCCGTCAGGATGAAATCCAGGATGAAGACGCTGGCCAGCTCCGGCCGCCAGTCGCTGAGCGGCCAGAGGAGCACGACGCCGAAAGAGTTGACCAGGTCCAGCAACAGATGCAGCCCGACCCCGGCCGCCACCAGCGCCAGGACCTCCCGGAAACCCAGCTTCGGCGCGAGCCTCCGCAGGAGCGGAACACCCAGCAGAATCCAGAACGGCAGCAGCAGGAGCGAGTGCCCGAAGGTGCGTCTCAGCAGAACCGCCCGCGGGTCTCCCGACAGCATGACCACGGCGTCCAGATCGGGAAGGTTCGCCGCGACCGCCAGGATTGGCACGGCGCGCGGGCCGAGACGCCTCCGATAGCAGGCGTGCGCGAGGACGACCCCGGACAGGGTGTGGGTGACGTTGTCCACCCGCGGATCCTAGCCGAAAGGCGGCCTCCCTGTGGAAGCACCGGTATTTCCACTGGCTTCCCTGCTGTCCGGGCTCAATTCCCCTTCGGGGCCCGCGGTCCGCTCGACCCGGAGGGCGAGCTGGTGGCGATGGGCAATACCGTCCGCCGCTTGCTTGTTTGCATCCCCTTGCCATTGGATTTGTAGCTGAGATCCTTCAACGTGGGGACTACGCATCGGCACATGGCGTGAACCCAGCCGTCCGGGCAGCGGACCATGTCCTTTGCGACAGCGAGACCCGCGAGATCGTCGAACGCGCGCTTGAGGATTCGCCGGATCCGCGGCAGGTTCGCGTCCGGCGAGGTGACATAGCGCATCAGCACCTCATTCTGCAGAGTCGTGCAGGTGATCTCGAGCTCGAGAATGTCGATCGGATCGTGTACGTGAGGAACGGCCATGGAACCTCCTTGCGTTGAAGTGGGACTCATTAAGGGGGCGGCTTGGGATAGCGAATCACGCGAAACTCCGAGTCCCTCTCCTGCCCGGAGTAGATCACCCGGCCGTCGGCCAGGAATTCGATGCCCGAGAAGCTGGCGCGCAGCGACTTGTTGTCGGTCAGCGGCGTTACCCGGCCGTCCGAAAGCCGGAATTCGTAGACATTGTCGGCGCCCGACTGCGCATCGATGCCGATCAGGATCATCCGCTCGCCCGTCGGGTCCAGGCGCGCCGTCCCGCCCCATGCCTGATCCATCATCCCCAGCTTCGAGGCATTTCCCAGCGTGTCGATGCGCAGCACCTCGAGACGCTCGCTCCAGTCGGGATTGATCGAGGCGTGCAGCGCCAGGAGTGCCTTCCCTTCGCCGATCCAGCCGCGCGAGATCACGTCTCCCTCGATGCCATGGTCCAGATGCAGCAGGGTCCTGGA